>NZ_JBLJBV010000063.1:0-45816 GCF_047638075.1 Phaeovulum sp. | reverse complement strand
ATTTACCATCGGATCGATCCCGAAATCAGACCGCCGCCGCCGGAGGCTTACGCTTAAGCAGGAGGCTGTCTATTTGCACGAGTTGCAGGACGGGTTCCAAGCCAAACGCGTCATCGACGAATGGCTCGAATTCTACAACGCCGAGCGGCCGCACACCGCGCTTGCTAAACGGACCCCAGACGGCGCATACTTGGACCCAGCACAGATCAACCAAGCAGCATGAAACCTAACCCCGATGTGTCTTAGCTGAGCCACAAACCTGTTCAGGAAAGCGGGGCCACTTCAAAACGACAGCCGGTCGCGTACCTGATACTCAATCTGGTCGTCCGACAGATTGTAAAGAGCACTCAGAACCAGCGTCTTGAACATCACGATCACGTCCCAAGGCTTACCCCCGGCGCCGGATTTGTGCCCTGCTTCCGGCTTGCGCCAGACCCGTTCCAGCGTCGAACGAAACTCCTCCCACAGCACGATGGCGTCAATCCCGACCAGCGGGTCCCTCTTGGTGTCCAGGCTCGCGTAGCGGTCTGAAAGATCAAAGAAACCAATCTGCGCCATCTTCACACTCCAAGCCGTCGAACTTCCCCTGCTTCATGCCACAGCCGCCCGGGCAGGGCAATTTTTCGAGGTGCCCAATAGATATTATCCTATTTGATCCCTTCCTTTTCAATGACGGTTGCGTATAATTCTTTTAATGATTGTGTGCGTCCAAATGCCTGGTTTGAAGCGGCATAAGACTGCTCATATTCTGGTCTCAGTATTGCCAAATTCGTTTCCAGGTCGTGCCTTACAGTTGCTAGCCATTCGCCGTATTTCTGCGCGCGAACGGTGTCGGTTGGGTGGGATATAACAAAAGAACAAAGCTCTTCGCGCTTCTCATCGTTGCATTTTAGTTGTTCATATATGTATCTTTGGCGCTTTTGGATGTTACTTAGTTGATCAAGCGCCATGGCTTTCTTGAGTTCCGCCAACTTGATAAGATCATGAAGCTTCGCAGAACGTTTCATCTCCCCCCCCTTTCGCGGGCATGGCGGCGCATTCTTTCAGAAAATCGAATTGCGGCAGCAACGACCCGGTAATGTTCAGGTTGGATCTCTTGCCCCACTTCTATAGTGGCAAAGAGCGCGCGAGCGGTGGGCGGGTCAGAGTGAATTGGTACGCCGGCGACATTTGCGGCCTCACGGATGCGGGCGGCAATTTCATCCACACCCTTCGCCAGGCACTTGGGGGCGCGCCCGCTGCCGCGCTCCCATTTCAGCGCTACCGCATAATGCGTTGGGTTCACTATCACTACGTCTGCCTGGGGTACATCAGCCAACATACGGTTTGTAGCAATCTCGACTCCTCGTTGGCGCCGCTGGGCTTTCATATGCGGATCACCATCAGACTGTTTCATCTCATCAATGATCTCTTGGCGCGACATTCGGTTTCGCCTCATATGCTCTGCGCGTTGCCACAGGTAATCAATGGCGCTAATGGCCACGGCAACAATAAACACGATTGAGACAAACTCGACGGTCAGCCTTAAGAGTGTGGCGGTTGCCATTTCAGGCGTCAGATACTGGGTCATCAGTATCTGATCTGTTCTGCCAAGAATAAAGTTTCCAAGAATAGTGGAAATGATTACCAGTTTTACAAAATTCTTGAAAAACTCAAATAACCCACCGCGCCCAAACTTCTGGACCGCGTTTGACATTGGATTGATGCGGCTCATTTTTGGCATTAATTTCTCAGGGGCAAACACAATGGCGCGTTGGGCGCCTAGGAATGCAAGCACAATAACGGGCGGCAAAATGAAGATAAATGAAACTGTCGCCAAGACCCCGGAAAGCATTCCGAAAATTGGCCCGCTCCCCCCCGAGAGAAATAGGTCCGAGAGCCGATCCGATTGATCCAGAAGGACCATCAGACGCGTTCCAAAGGCGGTTAAGCCAACTGTTCCAAAACCAATTACAGCAATCAAAAAGCCACCGTAGGATGCTGCCACGGAGATCTCGGCCGACCGGACCAATTCGCCGCGCTTTCGGGCCTCATCCAACTTTTGTTGAGTAGGCTCGTGTTCCTTTTCAGTGTCATCGCTCATGGAGCTGCCTGAAAGGGATTGATAAGAAAATCATTCAAAGCCCCATACCAGATAAGTAGTGCTGTGGGGATTGCGATTGCCAGCAGCACTAGGCCACCAGCGGTCAAGGCTGGTGCGCCGACAAAGGCAACCATCAATTGCGGCATGGCGCGATTGATGGCTCCAAGCGCCACATTGTAAATCAACCCTCCGATAACAAATGGGGCAGCAAGCGAAAAGGCAAGTGAGAAACAATGTACCACCCCACTTAGGCCCCACATCCTGATGTCGGCTGCGGCTGGCATGCTGCCAGGAGTGAATACCTGATAGGTTTCTACCAATGCGCGCGCAATGTCGACGTGCAAACCCGTCATTACTGCGAGTGCGAGGCCGCCCATGACAAGAAGATGTCCCACGGCTGGCTGCGGCTCACCGGCAGACCCGCCAAAAAGCTGTGCCAGCGATATTGCCTGCGCAATAATTGCGCCCGCGATTTGAAGGGCAATAACGAATAGCCGTAGAACCATACCAAGGGCCAACCCGATTGTAGGTTCCGTAGCGAGATAAGGGGCTAATACCGTGTCGTCAGAAGAAATTTGCGTTAGATCTTGTGAAACGATGGGCGCTACCACCATGGTAAATGCGATAGTTAACGCTAAACGTACCCGAACGGGGAGCGATTGTTCACCAAAATCCGGTAATAATGCCATGGCGCCGCCAACGCGCAAAAATACGATGAACCCTTCGAAAAAGGCGCGGTTCGTATAATTGAGGGCGTCAGTAAGGTGCTCGTTCATGCCGAAACCATTCCCACCATGGAAGGGCGAGACTCGATCCCGATTTCTTCAAAGCTGAGCACGATGGCCGATATGTTTTTAGCGCCAAGCACAGTGCGCAGAAAGCGCCTTCGGCGCGCTGATGTAACAAGTGCCGGGAATATGCCCGCTTCACCAGCCCGGGCAATACGATCAGCAATATTATTGGCAAGGCGATTGAATTTATCAGGAGGTAACGCGATGTCCCCCCCTTTCTCGTTGCCAATTTGAAATGTTGTGAATAATTCCTCCCATTCTGGTGAGAGTTGCAGAAGCGGGATCGTCCCATCTTCTCGCCGTATTTCTGCAACAATCTGGAAGCCCAATCGCTGGCGGACATGTTCGCAGATCGCTTCTGGATTTTGAAGCCCGCGCACCTCGGAGATCGCCTCAAGTATCAACATGAGGTTGCGGATCGATACCCGTTCATCCAGTAGCAGACGTAATACAGCCAACAACAGGTCGACTGGAACCTTCTCAGGAACGAGTTCATCCAACAATTTCTTATTGGCTTCACCCCGGATCGGATCAGAAACATTCGTAACTTCTTCAAGAAGCCGCCGCAGAGAGCGCAAGGTCATCAATCGGCTGAAGTTACGCTTGATGACCTCCAACAAATGCGTCGCAAGAACTTCTGTCGGCCCAACTACGGTCGATCCCGTCAATACCGCTTCTTCCTGCATTGCGGTGCTGACCCAACGGGCCGGGGCGCCATACACCGGCTCTCGCACATCTTCGCCACTTGGAAGAAGCTCTCGGTTATCGGCAATCAGGGCAAGAACGCGATCTGGAAAAAGCTGATCGCGGGCTTGTTCAACACCTTGAATACGAATGCGGTATGCACCGTTTTCCAGGCTGGCATCGTCGGTTAGCCTTATCTCGGGCAGAATTAACCCATAACTGGCGGCGACATGGTTGCGCATATTTGCTATTCGTGCTTCCAGCCCGGTTGCTGGATCTAGCGCCATTGCCACAAGATCGGGCGCGAATTCCACATGGATGTCGTCGATATCAAGAATATCACCCAACGGTTTTCGGCGGGTGGGTTCGGGCTGCGCAGGCATTTTCATCGCCTCGCGGCGCAAACGCTTTTGTTCTGCATTACTTAAGAGCCACGCGCCCCCCCCAAGGATCAACGCACCCGCAATAAATGGCAAAAATGGCAGCCCCGGAACCAAGGCGAACAACGCCATCAAGACCGCAACAGTCGCCAATGCAGGAGGGTATTTTCCCAATTGGCGAAATAACTCCAGGTCAGCAGATCCATGTGCACCCCCGCGCGACAAAAGCAGTGCTGACGCTATGGAAATGATTACAGCGGGAATTTGGCTGACAAGCCCGTCCCCAATTGTAAGGATCGAATAAGTTTCAAGCGCACGGCCAATGGGCATGTGGTGTACGGTAGTGCCAATGATCAGCCCCATGACAAGATTCAATAGCGTGATCAGCAGGCCTGCTACAGCATCGCCCTTTACAAACTTTGACGCCCCATCCAGAGAGCCAAAGAAAGTGGTTTCCGCCTGCTCTCGTTCGCGTCTTGCCCGCGCCTCGGTATGATTGATCGCACCGGCGTTCATGTCGCTGTCGATCGCCAACTGTTTGCCGGGCATGGCATCCAGTGCAAAACGGGCACCGACTTCTGCCATTCGCCCGGCGCCTTTGGTGATCACGATGAAGTTTACGATCAGAATTACGCCAAACACCACGAGGCCGATCAGAACTGATCCCCCCATGATGAAATTGGCAAATCCCTCAATCACATCGCCGGCGGCGTTGGTGCCGGTATGGCCTTGACCGATTATCAACTTTGTTGATGAGACGTTCAGCGAAAGGCGTAACATCAACGATGCCAAAAGGATCGTTGGGAATGCAGAAAAATCCAACGGGCGTTCAATAAAAAGTGTGACCGTGAATATCAGGATCGCGAGGGCGAACGACGTCGCCAAACCGATGTCCAAAACCCAGGATGGCATTGGAAGGATCATCATCGCGATCACGGCCATCAGTGCCAGTGCCAGCAGAATTGTAGGTCGAAATATTGTTTGCATTGTAAGTACCGGCATCATTCAACGCCCGTTTTGTGTGCGCCGGTAAGCAAGTTTGCACCACGACCCCGACTCAACGGAACCAGCGATGAAAGCCCTTTGCCGTTACCAGTTTGCAGGAATGGGTATTGGTTGATCCGGGGCACGGGCGCCGTGCCATAAGCCGCTAGAACAATATCCGGAATCTCGGGGATTTCAGGGGCTCTTTGGCCTGGTTGTTCGGTGAGGTAGGCGGCCCCCCCACGCTGGGGCAATCCGTCTTCGGCAATAAACTTGGCACGGAAGCCATCGAATCTGGCGGCATACTTTGCAGCTAGCTCCGGTGTTCGGGAATGGAAGGCCCCTGCTGCCTTGCGCCAATCGCCTGTTTCTGCATATAATTCTTTCAGGAACTTTGCGGCGTAGAGGGCATTTTCCAGAGGGTCGAACATCGCATCAATCGAGTCGAATGCGTGGCCATGCCACTTGTAGTTGATCTGAAAACATCCAACATCAAAACTGCGGGCCCCGCGCTTGAATTCTTTGAAAACGTAAGCGCGTGCGTCATCCTGGCTGTCAAACCAGTGTCCTTTCCCCTCCATGTTTACGGTCCATGGCCACGGACGAAACGCGTTGGTCAGCTTGCGACCCGTTTCATTCAACGAGATTCCCTTTAGAACCGAAAGCGGAACGCCGGTCTGGCGCGATGCTTCAACAGCTACCCCATCGCATATGACCGAGAAATCTTGTGCGCCTTGCGCTTGCGCCACCAGACTGAGCACCGAAAACAGTGCCAAGATGGTGCCGCGAATTATGTTGGCCAGTAGCCTTTTCATGGGATTTTCCCGAACAGCGCAATTCTTGCTGTGCCAACGCTATCGGGTGAAAGTTTAGATTTGGTAAGCGTATTTCCCCAAATGGGTAGCAAGGAATCGAGGTGCCCCCAGCCCCCCTAGACGCCTGCCATGGTTGATTTCCTTTGCTTGATTTCATGGTCAACAGGTGGCAGCATCCCGTTTCTGGTGGGCTTTTGCATTGCGTTTAGGCAGGTGGCGTCGATCATCGCGGTATTCGCCTCGACCTGTTTTGCGGCCAAAAAACCGAAAGGGTATGTAGCCATGCTTCGCGCGCCACTTATGACTGGACCTCTTCCTCACCAACGGAAATGCTGGTGGGCGGATGCATAGAGTAATACCTTGGGTCGCGCGGCTATGTGAGGTAGGCGAAGATCTTGTCCATCATCTGATCGCAAGCGCCCAGCTGGCTTATGTCAAGATATTCATCTGCCTTGTGCCCCTGCGCCTCCATTGATCCCGGCCCGCATACAACTGTGGGGATGCCTGCCGTGGCGAAAAATCCGGCCTCGGTGCCATAGGCGACCTTGATGGTCTGGTCGGTACCGCACCATTGCGCGACGCGTCGGACGGCGGGATGATCCGTGGCGATCTCAAGACCGGGATAGGTGTTGGTTAGCGCAATCTCGAGTCCTGCGGCAGGGTCCTGGGCGCGGAAGGGCTTTGCAATTTGCTCGGCTACCTCGTGCAGGCGCGACAGGAAAACCTCAAGAGTATCGCCTGGCAGGTGGCGCAGCTCAAACTCGATCCGAGCGTGGTCTGGAACGATATTCAGCGCGGTTCCGCCCTGCATCTTGCCGATGTGAACCGTTGAATAAGGCAGATCATATCCGCCATCCCTTATGGCTGAGGCGGCATATTCATCTTGCAGTCGGCGCAGTGCCACGATGAAGTCGCCGGCCAGATGCAGCGCGTTGACAAAACGCGGTGCAAGCGAGGAATGACCGGCCGTGCCGCGACACATGGCCACAAACGCCGCCTTGCCCTTATGGCCCGTTGCAGGGTGCATCTGGGTGGGTTCGCCCACGATGCAAAGTTCGGGCTGCCAGCCAAGTGCCAGAATCCCGGGCAACATCTGCCGGATGCCGACACAGCCGATTTCCTCATCATAGGAAATCGCCAGCATCAACGGGCGTTCTGGCGGGGTTTGCGCTGCACGCGCGGCAAGCGACAAGATCGAGGCAAGAAAGCCTTTCATATCTGTCGTGCCCCGCCCACATAGTCGGCTGCCCTCGCGCGTCATATTGAAAGGCGGGCGGGTCCAGTTTTGACCTTCGACCGGCACCACATCGCTATGGGCCGACAGCATGACCCCGCCCGGCCCCTCGCCCCCAAGCCGGGCCATCAACCCGGCCTTTTTGCCCGATGGATCGGCTAGGCGATGGGTCTGAAACCCGGCTGCGGCCAGATGCCGTTCTGCGAAGGCGATCAGATCAAGATTGCTGTCGGCACTGACTGTTGGAAAGGCAATCAGCCGTTCCAACAGATCAAGCGTGGCAGGATATGGTGCGATCATCTCAGTTGGCGCCAATCATTCCGGCGCCAGTTCGGTGATCTCGCGCCGGAACGGTAGCGCATCGCTTAGCGGCTCACTATCCAGTTCGCGGGCGTAGCGGTGACCGGCGTAGGTGGCCCAGGCGATCGGTCCGGCAGCCTCGGCATCGCCAAACAGCTTGACCGAGCGGATACCGGCATCGGCCCAATCGTCCTGCCGCGCCAGTAGTTCATGGTAAAGGTCGTCATTGCCCCTGCGCGACGCCACTATCACAACGGCGTCCGCCGGATATTCGCACGTCTTGCCGGTGTAGACGCAGTTACTGATGATATGATCCGCCGCAATCTCGGTCACGCCGCGGTTAAGTACGATTTTTACCCCAAGCGCATCCAGACGCGCATGAATCGTTGATTGTTCCAGTGTGTTGTTGGTCCAGTCAGAGACATAGGCCGACGGCGTAATCAGCGTGACATCGGCCCCCTGTTTGACCAGTAATTCTGCCAGCACACCCCCCATATAGTAGTGATCGTCATCAAAGATCACTACTTTACCGCCCGGAAGCGTGCCGTCCATCAGGTCATCGGGGGTGTAGATGCTTGCCCCTTCCGCGATCTTCATCGGAACGACATGCTGGCGTGAAACCCCGTCACGACGCCATGTTGCGCCGGTGGCAATTGCTATATTCTGGAAACCGAATTCCATGATGTCATCGGCCGATAGCTGGCTATCCAGATAGATTTCCACATCCGGGCGACGCTGTAGCTGGTATTCGCGGTAATCCTTGACCCGGCCCCAGGCGCTAAGCCCTGGCAGCTTGCTTTCACGCGCGACGCGACCGCCAATTTCCTTGCGTGCCTCGGCAATGGCCACGTCGTAGCCGCGCCGGCATAACGCCCAGGCGGCCTCTAGCCCGGCGGGGCCAGAGCCAACAACCAGCACGTTATCGCTGGCGCCCTTGGGGTTCATGTTTTCCGGATGCCAACCTTTGCGCCATTCCTCCATGAAGGTCGGGTTTTGGGTGCAGCGACTGATCGACATGGTCATATCGCCGGTAATGCAGATATTGCAGCCGATACATTCGCGGATGTCGTCGATCCGGCCTTCTTCTACCTTTTTTGGCAAGAACGGATCAGCGATGGACGGGCGCGCGCATCCTATGAAATCCAATGTGCCGGACTTGATCATCTTGACCATAACATCGGGTGACGTGAAACGCCCGACACCGACGACGGGCTTGCCAGTCAATTCGCGGATCCCGCGCACCAGTTCCTGTTGCGCACCCTCTTCCTTAAAGCGCGACGGGCCGGAACAATCCTCCCATGATCCGTGCGCCATGTCCCACAGGTCGGGCAGGTCGCGGTTCATATCGACAAACTCGCGCACCTCTGCATTGGAAAAACCCAATTCACCAATGGTTTCGTCCAGGCTGACGCGCAGGGTGATGCCCATTGTGTCGCCCACCGCATCGCGCATATCGGCAATCACCTCGTTTACAAAACGGGCGCGGTTTTCAAGGCTGCCACCATATTCATCGGTGCGCTGGTTGGTTGCGCGTGAGAGGAAGTGCTGGAATATGCCAAAACCATGTGCGCCATAGAGGCATATCAGGTCAAACCCGGCGATCTTTGACCGTTTGGCCGCATTGACGAACCATCGGCGCAGGTCGCGAATTTCGTCTTTTGATAGGGCCCGCGCCTGCACCGGATCGTTGGTAAAGGTGCGGATCGGCAGGGCCGAGGGCGCGCGCGGTACTTCTTTGGTATAAAGATTGGGGCCATTGATACCCGAATAGGCCAACTGAATCCCGGCCAATGCCCCATGCGTCTTCATTTTTTCGGACATACGGCGCAACTGGGGAATGTCCTTGTCTTCCCAAAGCCGCAATTCGATGAATGGCGTGATTTCCGATGTATGGTGCATTTCGCACTGTTCGGTGAAGATGACACCCCAGCCGCCTTCTGCCTTGACACCGCGCATTTCAGCGGCCGCCGACGGGTCGCGATAGCCACCACCATTGCAGTGCGGCACCTGATAAAAACGGTTCTTTGCTGTCACAGGCCCGATTTTCATCGGTTCGAAGAGAATATCGTAACGAGCGTCGCGCAATGCAGCCTCCATCCCAGTATCGCGTAAGCATAAGGCGCCACAGGCAAGAGGAAAGTCGGGCTTGCGAAACCGTCGCTTTGGCAAAGCCTAATCTCTGGGTGGCGTTACGCCCAGCAGGCGACTGGCCTGCGTTTTGATCCAGCTTTGCGTATGGGCCATAAATGTTTTGTGCAACTGTGTGCGGTCAGTGGCTGACCCCATCAACAAGCCCAATTTCATCGGGCGCAGATTTCCGGTCAACGGCACAAAGCGTAGTGGTTTGCCATCGGGCGCAAGATCGTTCGTCGGGCGAATATTCACAATTGAATAGCCAAAACCGTTGGCGACCAGACTGCGCATGATTGCGGTGTCCCGTGTGCGCTCGGAAATGGTTGCGCGCAATCCAGCCTTTGAAAAGAAAGACAGAAAATACTCTGTGCTTAGCGGCAGATCCAGCAAAACCATCGGATACGGGGCAAGTTGATCAATGGATACCGCCGGAAGGTGCGCCAGTGCGTGCATCTCGCCCAGCGCGACCAACGGCGGTAATTCCAGAATGGGAAAAAATCGCAGATCACTGGGCAGGTCCAGATCATAGGTCAACGCAATGTCGATCTTGCCCTGACGCAGAAGGTTGAAAAGCTCTGTCTGATCAGCCTCGACCTGTGAAATACGAACTTCGCTATATTGTTGGATGAAATTGCGACGCAGGCCGGGCAAGACGATTTGGGCGAATGTGCTTAAACACCCAACCACCAACGGACCCCGGATCGACCCCGAAAGATCGCCCGCCATATCCCGCAAGGCCGCGGCCTGACGAAGCACTATCTGCGCGTGATCCAGCAACTTTCGCCCCGGTAACGTAGGCGTCAGCCCCTGCGCATGGTGACGCACAAATAATTGCACACCCAACTCATCTTCAAGCTGTGAAATACCGGCCGAAATTGAAGGCGATGAAACATTCACCTGTTGCGACGCTGCAGCGATACTACCCGTTTCGCCAACGGCAACGAAATATTCCAACTGACGCAGAGTATAGCGAAGCGGCATTGAAGATCCTGATATGCCCATGATCGCAGCATATCTGCGCCGGCTATGCGCAGATACTGAACGAAAGCCATGGCGCAATCAAGCGAGCAACGCACATACCGATCAAATTGCCATTGGAACACCGTTGGCGGGGTCGGCGTAGGGCGGGCTGGCGCAACCCGCCAAGCGCCTGATTCCGGTCCAGTTAAATCAACCTCACCTTTCCATTCGTATGAAACGCATAAAAAGGGATTGGCATCAAGGATGCTTGGATTTTTTGATCGGTTGCAAAAGCGCCCACCAAGGCAGGCAAATTTGGCCTCCCTTTGTGGCTTTAGGCTGGGCCTAATCAACGCTTTTAGAAGTGCTCATTTACCAACCCCGTTATTTCAAGCTTCAATATGACGAAAGGACGCAGTGAAAAGACGTTACCGCATGGGCGCGTGGCAAAGAAAACGCTTTGTCGGATGCGCCCCATAGCAATACCAATGCTGCCGTTTTGATCCATTGCAGCCAAAATCGAGCCAGCATGAGGATAGCCAGTTGAATCAGAAAAATGCCGTCGAAGTAGTTGATATATCAAAGAATTTTGGTGCATATCAAGCGCTTAAATCCATCAGCTTCGAGATCCGGAACAACGAATTCTTCACGATGCTTGGGCCCTCGGGGTGCGGAAAGACAACATTGCTTCGGATGCTGGCGGGCTTTGAATATCCCGACAGAGGCACGATCCGCCTGAACGGCAAGCCCGTCAATGACATCCCGGCCCACAAGCGGCACGTCAATACCGTGTTTCAAAGCTATGCGCTGTTTCCGCATATGACAGTGGAACAGAATGTGGCGTTCGGGTTGCAAAATCTGGGCTGGGACAAGGCCCGCATTCGCACCCGCACGGGCGAGATGCTGGAGCGCGTTCACATGTCGGATTTTGCAAACCGAAAGCCTGCACAAATGTCGGGCGGGCAGCGGCAACGGGTGGCGCTGGCGCGGGCGTTGGCGCCCGAACCCGAAGTGCTGTTGCTTGATGAGCCGCTTTCCGCGCTTGATCTCAAGCTGCGACAAGCGATGCGCGAAGAGCTGCGCAATCTGCAACGTGATACCGGTATCACCTTCGTTTTCGTCACCCACGACCAGGAAGAAGCGCTGGATATGTCTGACCGTATCGCTGTTCTTGGTGGCGGCGAAGTGCAGCAGCTTGGCACGCCTGCAGAGATTTACGAAGAGCCCGCAAATCGCTTTGTCGCGGATTTTGTGGGCGAGACGAACTTTTTGGATATCGAGGTTCTTGAGACTCGCGATGGAATCGCAACCGTTCGCACGCCCTTTGCCCAGATCATCACGGTTCCGGCCCCCATCAGCATCAAGCCCGGCAAGGCAACACTGTCAATTCGCCCCGAAAAGCTGAATCTGGGCGATCAGGTGCAAGGGGTCGAGTTTCAGGCGCAGGTCGTCAACAAACACTATCTGGGCGGCTACACCCACTATTCGCTTTCCGCCAACGGTACCAGTATCCGCGCGTCACGTCGCAACGCCTCGCGCGAGGGGGACAGCATTTCTATCGGCAGCACAGTTCATGTGGGCTTTGTTGAAAGCTCGGCGCGGGTCCTGGCCTCATGACCAGCCGCGTGCACACAAAGCCCATTGTCAATAGCCCGGTGCAGTCGGCGCACTGGCGCCGGCAGCGCCGTCTGCCCTATCTTGGGCTCTTGCCAGCCTGGCTGCTTATGGGCTTTGCCCTGATCATGCCCATCATCATTGTCGCACTGGTGTCGGTTGCGACCCGTGGTGCCTACGGTGGCTTTGAATGGGATTTCAATCTGGCCGGTTACAAACAGATTCTGTTCAATGAGGGTTGGACCGGAGAGCTGGAATTTACCCCGCAGTATGTCATCATCATCCTTCGCACGGTGTTGCTTGCGACGGTCACAACCCTGGTTTGCCTGCTGCTTGCAGTGCCGGTTGCCTATTACATTGCCGGTCAACCAGCACGCACCAAGGCGTTGCTGGTTTATCTGGTCACATTACCGTTCTGGATGTCGATGATCCTGCGCATCTATGCCTGGATGATTATTCTGGGCCGCGATGGCCCGTTGCCGCGGTTCCTGGAGTTCTTTGGCGGGGCGTCGGGTTTGAGCCTGATGTATAACGACGGGGCCACCCTGGCGGCGATGGTTTATACCTACATCCCGTTGATGATTCTGCCAGTTTTTGCCTCGATCGAGAAACTTGACGGCACGCTGATAGAGGCGGCGCATGATCTGCATGGCAACCGCTGGGTTGCGCTGCGTCGGGTGATCCTTCCGCTGACTGCGCCGGGGATCTATTCCGGTGCGATTCTTGTGTTTGTTCCCTCGCTTGGCGCCGTGCTGGAGCCGATCCTGATGGGCGGCGGCAAGCAGATGATGATGGGGTCGCTGATCCAGTTGCAATTCGGCGGTGGGCGCAACTGGCCTTTCGGTTCTGCCATCTCGATCACCTTGTTGGTTTTCGTGATGGTCGTCCTGATTTTGATGGCACGCCGCGCCACCAAGCGGGAGATCGAGGCATGAAAAACCGTCACGATGTCAAACGCTATCCGGGGCTTGGAGCGTTGAGTCTGGTGTTCTTTATCTACCTTTACGCGCCGCTGGCCGTGGTGATTACCTATTCCTTCAATGCCAACCGTATCACCGGCATCTGGACGCATTTTTCGCTGAAATGGTATGGCTCAGCGTTGAACAACGTCGCGTTGATGACGGCGTTGAAGACATCGCTTATTGTTGCTGCGGTGGCGACGGTTGTCGCAACGACGATTGCGTTATTGGCAGCGCTCTCGATCATCCGGGGTAAGCGTGTACGCTTTCGCAAGCTGTCGGAAACGGTGGTGAATCTGCCCTTGCTGCTGCCCGAAATCGTTTTGGCCGTGGCTGCGCTTATCCTGTTTTCGCTGGTCGGGCTGCAAAACGGTTTCCTCAAGCTGATCATTGCCCACTCGGCGTTTTGCACGCCCTTCGCCTTTCTGCCGATCCGTGCGCGGCTACAGGGTATGTCGCTGGATTTTGAAGAAGCGGCGACCGATCTTTACGCCTCGCGCTGGACAACCTTCCGCCGGGTGACGCTGCCGTTGATCTTTCCGGGCCTGTTTTCCGGGGCGATGTTGGCTTTCCTGATCTCGATGGATGACTTCATCACCTCGAACATGCTGAGTTCTGGCGGCACGACCACGCTGCCGGTTTACATCTTTTCGCTGATCCGGGCGGGCACTTCGCCGGAGCTGAACGCAATCGCCACGTTGCTGATTCTGGCTTCGCTGGTGCTTGCCACTGTCGCGCTGACCGTCGCTTCACGCGGCAGCCGCGACCAACTTTGATCAATAAGAAATGACCAACAGGAGAAAAAACATGAAAAACTATCTTACGGCTACCGCAATCGGTCTTTGTGTGGCCTCGGCCGCACAGGCAGAAGGCAAACTCAACCTTTATTTCTGGTCTGAATCACTGTCGCCGGAACTGATCCAGAAATTCTCAAAAGAATATGATGTCGATGTCAATGTGGACGGCTACACCTCAAACGAAGATTTGTTGACCAAATTGCAGGCCGGCACCTCTGGTTATGACGTCGCGCTGCCATCGCAGCATTTTTTACGCATCATGATTGATGAGGGCCTGATCGAGAATTACGGCGCTGACAAATTGAACGCCTATAATAATATTCAGGAAAAATGGCGTCACCAGTGGTGGGATGAGACGCAAGAATACTCGATCCCCCTTTCTTATGGCACGGCATCTTTCGTGGTAAATACCAAGGAATATGACGGGCCTACGGATAGCCTGAAGTATTTTCTGGAGCCCGAAGGCGAGCTTGTCGGAAGGATCGCCATGCTATCTTATCCTGACGAAATCATCGGAACCGCACAACTTTACCTGGGAGTGCCTTTTTGCACAGAGGATCCCGCCGAAATGAAGAAGGTGTTGGATCTGCTGATGGCCCAGAAACCTGCCGTTGCGGCTTATTCTTCGGATAACATCGAAGGGCGCCTTGGATCTGGTGAAGTTGCGGCGCATTTTTGGTGGGATGGTGAAACGGTCAGGGCGCAGGCCGAAGGCGTGCCGCTGAAATACGTCATGCCGAAAGAAGGGCTGGTGGGCTGGATCGACAGTCTGGTGATCCCGAAGGGCGCGCCAAACCGCGAAAACGCTATAAAGTTCATCGAATTCATTTCTGAACCCGAGAATGCCACGATTGAGATGAACCATTATGCGCACGCCTCACCAATGACCGTTATTGAGGAAAAAAAGCGTTTCACCAAAGAGATAGCCCCTGCGCTTTATCCTGATGTGCCGGTCGAGTTTTCGCGCACATGTTCGCCCGCGGCGCAGGATCTGGTAACACGGGTCTGGACCCAGCTTTTGCAGTAAACGCTACCCGGGGGCGCAAGTCGCCCCCGCACCCCGCCCCCGCCTCCCGCCGGAGAACGCCATGCCAGCCGACCTTGTCATCCTGAACGCGCGGACACGCCCACTCTTTGCGCCAGAAGGAACCACCGCTATTGCCGTGTCTGAGGGGCTTATCGTTGCAATTGGGGATGATACGGCAATCCGCGCCCATATCACGCAGACAACACATGTCATCGACGCCGCCGGGTGCGAACTGATGCCCGGGTTCATTGAAAGCCACCTTCATCTGTTCATGGGCGGCGCGACACTGTCGATGCTGAACCTGGCCGCGACTTTCGGCTTTGAGGATGTGCGGACCGCTTTTCACGACTTTATCCGCGAAAACCCCGGCGATGAAATCCTGTTTGGCTACGCCGTGAATTATACCATCTTCGGTGACGACTGCCGGCCGGATCGCCATATTCTGGACCGTATTACCGCAGACCGGCCGTTTTGCCTGATTGCGACCGACTTGCACTGCGCGTGGGCCAATACCCGCGCGTTAGATCTGGCAGGCATCCTGCACGGCGCGGATGTTGGCCACGGTTCAGAAGTGGTGTTGGGCGCGGATGGATTGGCTACCGGCGAGTTGCGCGAATTCGAGGCGATGAACCGTGTAAAAAGGCTGTCACGGTTAAAGGGGCGGGATGGGTTGGAATACCCGGGCCTGGCGCCCGTATCCGAGGAAGACCGTGCCCATGACCGCGCACTGATCCGTCTGGCAGGTGACTATTGCGCACGCCACGGTATCACGACTGCCGTCAACATGGACGGCAACCCCCATCAGGCCGGGCTGATGCGCGATCTGGCACAAAAAGGCGAGATGGCCGTAAGGGTCAGCCTGCCCCTGTGTCTGGTCGAAAGCCATGGCCCCGAAGGTGTGGCGCGCATCGAGGCTTTCGGTGACGAGGTGCCGGGCTGGCTTGGCTTTGGCCGTATCAAGCTGTTCCTGGATGGGGTCTATGATACTTGGACCGCGCTGACTGTCAGCGACTATCCTGACAGGCCGGGCTATCGCGCAGAGGCTCTTTTTGCGCCTGATATTTACAATGCAATCTGCATTGAGGCCGATCGCCGTGGCCTGCAAATTACTACCCATGCGGTTGGGGATGGTGCGGTGCGCGCAGCTATCGACGGCTATGAGGCAGCAGCCAAAGCTAACGGTGCACGGGATGCGCGTCACCGTATCGAACATATTGACACGATCACCCCCGAAGACCTGGACCGTCTGAAGCCGCTTGGCATCATCGCCTCGATGCAACCGGTCCATCCGCCGGGGTCCGCTGGCTTGCCACTGGAGCCGACCATCACGATCATGGGACGCGACAGATGGCCCACGGCGTTCCCATGGCGCATGATCCACGACCGTGATGTGCCGCTGGCTTTTGGAACGGACTGGCCGGTTTCGCCCATATCGCCGCTCTACGCAATTCACTGCGCGCTGGTTCGTCAACCTTGGGCCGCTGACATGCCCGATCAACGTCTGACGCTGGATGAATGTCTTGCCGCATACACGACCGGTGGCGCCTATGCCGATTTTTCCGAGAACCGGCGCGGGGCGCTACGCCCTGGATACGATGCCGATCTGGTGCTGATCGACGGGGCGTTGGCGGGGTTGGCAATATCGCCAGACGCCGCACAGGTATCGGTGACCATCTGCGCCGGACGGACCACATATGAAAGACCGGGGCAGTGACCGAAACCTTCGATTATATCGTGATCGGCGCGGGCTCGGCTGGTTGTGTTCTGGCCAACCGGCTGTCTGCCGATCCGGCGAAAAAGGTATTGGTAATTGAAACCGGTGGTGGCGAACGCGATCTGCGCGTGAAAGTGCCTGCCGGGATCCTGGCCATGTATGGCCGGCCGCGTTTTGATTATGGCTATGTGGGGACCCCACAGGCGGAATTGAACAACCGCAAGATACCCGTCAACCGCGGTCGGATGCTGGGCGGATCCTCGTCGATGAACTCGATGCTCTATGTCCGGGGCGCGGCTAAGGATTACGACGAGTGGCGTGATCTGGGCTGTGCGGGCTGGGGTTGGCTGGATGTACTGCCTATCTTCAGGGATCTTGAGCAAAACCGCAACGGACAGGCCCCCGCTTATCATGGCAGTAAAGGCGAACTGATTGTCAGCCGACCCACTGATCCAAATTCAGTCTGCAACGATTTCATCGCGGCAGGCGAAACGATCGGCCTGCCCCAAAACCACGATTTCAACGGCCCCGACCAACTGGGTCTTGGCATCTATGATGTCACGCAAAAGAACGGCATCCGCTTTTCGTCCTATAACGCCTTTCTGGAACCCGTGCGCCACCGCCCGAACCTGAAGATATGGACCGGGGCCGAGGTGCGGCGCCTGTTGAGTGCCGATGGTCGCGTCACCGGGGTCGACATTGTACGCAACGGCGCATTGCAACAGGTTCAATGCCGGGGTGAGGTTGTGCTTTGCGGTGGGGCGATTGGTACGCCGGTGCTCTTGATGGCATCGGGGGTCGGGCCGGCTGCGGTGCTAAAGGATGCCGGGATCTCGGTGATCCACGATCTGCCGGGTGTCGGCCAGAACCTGCGCGACCATGTAGACGGGATGATCACCGTGCGCAGCAATTCCAGCCGCACATTGGGCATTTCTTGGCGCAACATGCGACGGTTGCTGCCCGCGCCGTTCTGGTTTGCTGCGACCCGAAAGGGGGAATTGTCCACGAATTACGTTGTTGCCGGGGGCTTTGCCCGCACACCGTTGGCCGGGGACCTGCCTGACGTGCAGTTCCATTTTGTGCCCGGCTATCGCAGCCATCGCGGTCGGCTGGTCGAATGGGGGCATGGCTATGCAGTCCATACTTGCGTGTTGCGCCCGAAATCGGTGGGCGAGATCCGGGTTGCGCGTGAGGGCGACCGGATCGTACCCCGGATTGACCATCGCTTTTTCTCAAACCCCTATGATGCGCAAGTGCTTGTCGAGGGGATCAAGCTGGCGCGCCGCATCTTTGCCGCCGAACCGATGGCCCGCCTGAAAGGGCACGAGATCTTGCCCGGCCTGGACGTGCAAAGCGATGAACAGATCCTGGCCTATCTGCGGGCCGAGGCGCTGACCGTCTATCATCCGGTCGGCACCGCCCGGATGGGGCGCGATGCGCAGGCGGTCATCGACCCGGTGTCGATGAAAGTTCATGGCATGACCAACCTGCGCGTCGCTGACGCGTCGGTCATGCCGACGCTTATTGGCGGCAATACCAACGCGCCGTCCATGATGATTGCTGAAAAATGCGCGCGGGCCATTCTGGGTTGATGCGGGCCACAACAAACGCCGCCGCTGGACCTGTCAGCGGCGGCGCTATCGTTAAAAGTGGTCTCAGACCTTGTACTTGATCCAGGTCGTTTTCAGCGCGGTGTATTTATCCAGCGAATGGATCGACAGATCACGCCCAAAGCCTGATTGCTTCATACCGCCGAACGGCGTCTGGGCCGATAGCGCATCAACGGTGTTCACGGAAACGGTGCCGACATGCAGTCTGTCGGCCACCCGGCAGGCGCGGCTGAGATTGTCGGTCCAGACCGAAGCGGCAAGGCCGTAGATGGAATCATTTGCCATCTCGATCGCCTGCGCTTCGGTATCGAAGGGGATGACTGATAGAACCGGGCCGAAAATCTCGTCCCGCGCCAACGTATTATCCTGCGTCACGTCATCAAAGATGGTCGGCTGCACGAAATAGCCCTTGCCGTCGATCTGCACCCGTTGGCCGCCGGCAACCAGATTGGCGGTGGTTTTGCCAGCCTCGATAAAGCGCATGATACCTGCGGTCTGTTTTTCATCGACAATCGCCCCCATCTTTGAGGCCGGATCCAACGGATCGCCGGGCTGCATACCCTTTGCCCGCGCAATCAGTTTTTCGACCAGCGCATCTTTGACCGACCGTTCAACATAGATCCGCGAATTGGCTGAACATACTTCGCCCTGATTGAAGAAGATGCCGAATGCAGCCATATCGGCCGCAGTATCCAGATCTTCGCAATCCGCAAAGACGATGTTGGGGCTTTTGCCGCCGGTTTCGGGCCAGATCTGTTTCAGGTTCGACTGGCCGGAATACTGCATGAACATCTTGCCGGTCGCGGTTGACCCGGTGAAAGCAAGACAATCCACATCCATATGCAGACCAAGCGCCTTGCCCGCGGTTGCACCAAATCCCGGTACGACATTGAAGACGCCCTCCGGAACGCCGGCTTCGGCCGCCAGCTCGGCCAGACGCAGCGCTGATAGTGGTGACTGCTCGGCCGGTTTCAGCACAACCGAGTTGCCGGCAGCCAACGCTGCTGCGGCTTTCCATGTTGCCATATCCAGCGGGAAATTCCACGGCACCACAGCGCCGATCACGCCTAGCGGCACGCGCCGGATCAACGCCAGATCACCGGGGCCGGTCGGTGCAACCTCGTCATAAAGCTTGTCGATGCATTCGGCGTACCATTGGAAGAAATGCGCAGACCCGGGCGCATCGACAGTTGCCGCATCGGTGATCAGTTTGCCCATGTCCAAACTGTCCAGCAGGGCCATTTCTTCAAGATTGGCGCGGATCAGGTCAGCCAGTTTGAGCATTACTGCCTTGCGATCCCCCGGCGCCATGCGCGACCAGCCGCCATGTTCGAACGCCCGACGCCCCGCCGCAACGGCAAGATCGACATCCGCCGCGTCACATTCGGCAACTGCCGTTAGAACCTGTCCCGTGGCGGGGTTGATGCTATCGAAGGTTTTCCCCGATACCGCATCCACGAATTTGCCGTCAATGAACGCCTGTCCACGAAAACGGATTTGCGCGGCCCGTGATACCCAGTCTTGGTGGGAATAGTCACGCATGGCTTATCTCCTTTGTATCATTCGTCTCCGGGGACACCGTAAGAGGGGGCGCCCCGGGGGTCGATGGCGCGCTGAACATAAGCATCCAGCTGCGGTTTGTAGATGTTCCAGGCGGTGGCGATAGCCTCGATCGGGCAGCCCTCGGTCCAGTCGCAGCGTAGATCCGCAACCGGCCAACTGACCTTGTCCACCAGTTTCATCCCGGCAGAATGGATCGGCCCGGCCTCGCCACCCGCCGCCAGACCGGCGCGCATTGCCGCAATCAACCGATCGCCCAGATGACCCGAGGCGGCTAGAAATCCGTCCACGATGGCCTGTGGCACAGTGTCATTCGCCAATAGGTTGCCGCCCGAGGCCACATTGTCAGCCTGCGCCTGCGTCCAGATGCCCAACGAATTTGGGCCGGAATGGATTGCGGTGATGCCCTTCATGTCTACCGCCAGAACCTGCCGGTATTCGATGAATTTCCCGCGCCTTTGCACTTCGGCAATGGCATCGGTGGCGCTTTTACCCTGCTGCATCAGATCCAGCGTCAAGGGGCCCAGCGTCGGATCGGTCACGTTCTGCGAGGCGACCGCGCCAACGCCCGCACGGGCATAAGAACAGCGCGCCGCCACCGCCGGTGATGAGGATGAGATGGCAACACCGAACATCCCCGTTTCGGCGCAGCGGGCAACCACTGAAAAAGTCATCGCATCACTCCGGAATAACGGCGGTGCCGTCGATTTCCACCAACCAGTCGGGCCGTGCCAATGCCTGCACGACCAACCCGGTTGAGACAGGATGCACCCCCTTGATGTATTCGCCCATCGTGCGGTAGACGGCCTCGCGGTGGCGCACATCTGTCAGATAGACCACAACCTTGACCAGATGTTCCATGCGGCCGCCGGCTTCTTCGATCAGCTGTTTGATATTTTGCATCACCTTATGGGTCTGCTCAACAGGGTCATGGCTGTTGATGTTTTTTGCATCGTCCAGGTTTTGGGGGCACTGACCGCGCAGCCAGACTATCTTGCCACCCTGAGTGACGACCGCCTGACATAGATCGTTGTCAAGGTTCTGTTCGGGATAGGTTTCTTTGGTGTTGAACTTGCGAATTCGGGTATGGGCCATTTTGGTCTCCGTGGGATCGGGCTTTCAGGGCAGTCATGCGGGTTTTCGCAAAGATCGTGGGCTAGGCGCCCACGCCTTCGCGGTCAGCTGCGTGATGATATTCCAGATACTTTTTTTGTGTGGCGATATGGTCGGCCAGATGTTTGGCGTCATGCCACACGCCCCAGATAAAGCTGGATCCGCGCCGCGATTGCCACGGCAGGCCCAGAAAATAGATACCCGGCTCGGCCGAGACACCACGGTGATGGCGGGGTTTGCCTTTGTCGTCGCACGCATCAACCTTGAGCCAGCTATAATCTGCGGCAAATCCTGTGGCCCAGATTATCGTGCTGACACCAGCCTTGGTCAGATCCAGTTCCCGGACAGGGTTGCGCACGCATTCCGGATCAGGCTGGACCCGGCGGGCCTCGGGTTCTTGTGGCAGGTTCATGCCGTTGCGTTCGATATAGGCGTCAGCTTCGTTCAGCAATGATATGTAATTCGCGTCGCCCAGATTCAGGTTTTCGACAAGATCATCGGCAAACGTAACCACGCCATCGACGCAGTTTTCAGTTCGACCGACAAGGATCATCCCCTCTCTGCCAAGGCTACGAAAATCAATTGTCTTGCCACCATTGGCGCCGCTGACCGAGATGGTGACATGTTCCGTTCCGGGTGCCGGCGCCGCGGCATCCCACTTGCCCAAAACGCCCAGCCACCAGCAAAAATCCCGGCCACGATAGGCCCGCGGTGGTCGGTCATGCGGACCAACAGACAAATAGACCTGCTTGCCTGCGCGAAGCAATTCCTCTGCGATTTGCACGCCAGAAGACCCCGCACCGACCACCAATACCGCGCCTTTGGGTAACTGACCGGGGTTACGGTAGGCGCTGGAATGGATCTGCAGAATTGCAGAATTTTGCGGTACAAGCGGTGGGATGACCGGTTTTTGGAACGGTCCAGTGGCGGCAACCACATTGTTTGCCTCTATCACACCATCCGATGTTTCCACCCGAAATCCCTGACGGCCGGCGATCCGCCTGACTTCACGCACCTCGACGCCACTACGGACCGGCGCGGCAATCTGTTTTGCGTAGGCAACGAAATAGTCGGCAACCTTGTCCTTGGGGACAAAGTCATCTTCATGGGCATCGGAAAATTTCATCCCCGGAAAACGGTCATGCCAGGCCGGCCCATTGGCGACCAGCGAATCCCACCTGCCGGTGCGCCAGCGTTCCGCAATCCGATCACGCTCCAACAGGATATGAGGAATGCCCAATTTGCTCAGGTGTTCGCTCATCGCCAATCCGGCCTGACCTGCCCCCACAATTAACGTGTCTATCTTTTCAACCGACATTTCTGCGTCCTTTACTAGGGTTTCCAATGGTCCCGTGGATCGGGCGACAGTCTTTTGAAACGGTTTACGGTAGGGGGGAGGGGTGCGAAAACTACGATTTCGTGCAGCAATGGTTAGGCTGTGCCTAAATGCCGCAGGGTGGTGCCGTAAACGCATGAATTTGGGCGATGATCGTGATGCGATTTGGTGCCGGTCAGGTTAAAGGCGGCGGTGATCATGTGTTCTGGCGATGCGCGACGATTGGCGGCTGGCCCTCAGCGGTATAATTGCTTGTACACAGACTGTTTTTCGGCGTCACAGAGGGATTGAAGAAAACCTCCCAGTCTTTTTTCTTATGACAACGCGGTGGCGGTGCATTTGGATGCAGTGTGTTGCTGTGGGGGGGGTAGACACCTGCTGGCGGGGCTTTGTGCAACCAAGAGGTGGTCTTGGTCTGTGCATTTAGTTGACCGGCTTTGCGCGTTTCATTAAAGGATTTCGAAAAACGAGATATTAATTTGGAAATTGCTATTGTGAACGACGTCGAAAACTCGCCTTTGGGGCGTTACATCAAGGTACTTGAAACGCTGATCGCCAATAATGGCGAGATGTCACTTGCACAGTTGGCCGTGGAAATGGCTTTGCCCGCAGCGTCTGTCCATCGTTTGGTGACGATGCTGGTGGCGCTGAATCTGGTCAGCAAGTCGGCGTCAGGCCGGGCGTATTCAATTGGTCCGCGGGCGCGTAATCTTGGTTTGGCCATGTTGACGCGCGAAACGATAGTCGAAATTGTCCACCCTTTCCTCAGGGAACTTGCCGATACCTTTGGCGAGGTTGCCTTCTTTACAAGAAAAATCGGGTTGACCGCAGAGACTGTAGCCATGGTCCAGCCAGAGGGCTCCAGCGGGGCAATTGTCTTTCCCGGTCGCGAATTGCCGCCACATGCTGCCGCCTCTGCCAAAGCAATCTTTGCCTTTCAGCCAGACGACACAATTGCCAAGGTGCTTGCCCGTGAGCTGGAAAAATACACTGAAGATACGAAAACGTCGCGCCAGGAAATCCTCGCGGAATATGAGAAAATACGAAAGAACCGCTTTTCCATCTGTGACAATGAGGTTGATGTTGGGGTCCTGACTTTTGCCACCCCCATTTTCATTCCACAGGTAGAGGTTCAGTATGCATTGGGTATTTGCGGCCTCAAACCCCGGTTGGAGGCGATTCCGTTCGAGGTGATCGAAGCACGTCTAAAGGCGCAAGCTGAGCGCATTGCAGAGCGGCTAGCCTGAGACAACGGATTAAGGTTGCGGCCTGGTGCTGAAACATTGCCGATAAGCCCACTGCTTTGCGCGGATCGAAAGTAAAGGAGGAGAGACCGAGCCGAAGGGCAGGGCCCTTATACCCTGCGGTCGGTCCATGTCTCTTTGTTCAGATTCAATCCATATTTCCGCGATCATCGCCAGCCGCTGCGGGCGCCCGTTACGCCAAACAAAGCAGTATGGTGTCGGGCTTCGTTTGCGGATCAGGCGCCTGTTTTGGCGTTTAGCCGCACCATAAACGGGGGAAAACCCGCATATCCTTATGATTCTGGCGCGTCAGATTCACTTTCTGATGTAGCGAGCCAGTGGCTCATCCCGAAATGCATGGTCAAGCGATTGCCAACCAATCAGAGGGCAAGAATTATAAATTTTCCTTTTTAATCAAAATACTGTGCGTGAATAATTCTTATTTTTTGGTGCGATGACATTCCCTTTGACACATGGGATTCCCTAATATAATCTCGGTATTCGATATATAATTTCGAAAAACGAGGGTTTCGCATGAAGTTCTGGCGTCTTGGGGTGGACATTGGTGGCACGTTCACTGACGTGGTCGCCTGTGATGCGAATAGCGGTGAGATACGTTCGGCAAAGGTTCCGAGCCGTTATCATGATCCGATCGAAGCATTGGTTTCTGCGATCAAGGCGGTTGGGCTTGAATGGTCAGATGTGCATGAGCTGACCCATGGCACGACCATGGTTACCAACGACATCGTTGAAAATCGGCTTGGCGGCGTGGCGTTGATTTCGACCAAAGGGTTCAAGGACACCATCGCAATTGGCCGGGTGCGCCGCACTTATATTTATCATCTCGACAAGCTGCCTAAACTGCCGCCACTGGTGCCAAACCAACTCCGGCTTGAGGTTGATGAGCGTATCGACTGGACCGGAAAGGTTGTCACGCCGCTGAGCGACGCGGAATTGGTCCGCCTGGTCGATGAGGTCAAGGCGAGTGGCGTGAATTCCGTGGCCGTCTGCCTGATGCATGGTTACCGTAATTCCATTCACGAAAAACGCATCGGTGAGGCGCTTTCGGGTGTGGTCGATTATGTTTGCCTAAGCCACGAGATCAGCCCCGAAAGCCGCGAATACGAACGGTCCAACACCACGATCCTAAGCGCGAGCGTCATCAACCGCGTCGACAGTTATCTGTCGGAAATCAGTGCGCGCAAACCCGACAAAAGTAGTTTCTACTTCTTCCACTCGTCTGGTGGAATGGTGGCGCCCAATGTGATTGGCCGCAATCCTTTGCTGCTTGCCATGTCTGGCCCGGCGGCGGGGGTTGGTGCCACGGTGGGCACGATACAAAACCTTGGCATCGACAAGGCGCTAACCTTTGATATGGGCGGCACCACCACGGACTGCTGTCTAATCCTCGACGGCAAAGCCGAAATCGCCGCCGATCACGAAATTGGCGGGCGTCGTGTCCGGCTGCCGATGGTGGCGGTGCATTCGATTGGTGCGGGTGGCGGTTCCATCGCGCGCATGGACGGGCCTGTTCTACAGGTTGGTCCGCGCAGTGCCGGTGCAACGCCCGGGCCTGCATGCTATGGCCGTGGCGGTACAGAACCGACGATATCAGACGCCAACATCGTGCTGGGGTATCTGCCCGCAGACAAGGTTCTGGGCAACACGATCCAGCTTGATCGTCAGGCAGCGGTTTCAGTGATCCAACCCATTGCCAACGCAATCGGCAAGAGCGTCGAAGAGGTTGCGATTGGCATTCTTCGGATCGCCCATTCCAACATGGTTCGGGCCCTGAATAACGTTACTGTCGAACGCGGCGTTGATGGGCGCGAATGCACGTTGATCGCCTTTGGCGGCGGCGGCCCGATGCATGCCGCCTTTGTTGCCCGGCAATTCGGTATCAAAAAGGTTCTTTGCCCTGCGTTTTCGTCAGGTTATTCGGCCTTGGGCTGTGTTACGGCAAAAATGAGCCTGTCGCAGCAGCGCACGGTCAATATCAAAAGCATCTTTTGGGATCAGGCAGAGATCGACGCGATCCGGCGCGACCTGAGGCAGGTTGTAAGCGGTCAGATGCAGATATCCGGTCACAAGGACGGCAACCTGAAAACCGCTGAGGTGGCGCTGATCCACTATAGCGGCCAAAGCTATGACGTGCCGGTGCCGAACGCCAATCTTGATGATGTTGAGGCGCTGGGCCGGCAGTTCCATGCTGCGCATAACGAATTGTTCGGGTTCTTTACCGATGAGCCATGGGAGCTGAGTGCCATCCGCACCACGGTTGAGGATGTCGCGGCAAAGGTGGCCCGAACCGACGCCAGCATCAGCGGCGGCGACCCTGAAATGGGGCTGCGCAATTGCACGTTCCGCGAAGGTGGCACGCAGCAGACGGCAATCCTTAATCGCAGCAGATTGCCCGTAGGCAAGGTAATCGCTGGCCCCGCGATCATCGAGGATGATTGGTCGACCATCATTGTTCCGCCCAAAGACACGTTCGAGGTGGACAGCTTTGGACATATTCATATCCAGGTAGGAGAAGATTGATGGCTGTCGATCCGTTCATGATTGAGGTCGTCCGCAATGGGTTATCCTCAGTTGCTGAGGAAATGTCGCTGGTGGTGATGCGTGCGGCACGCTCGCCAGTGCTGCGCGAAGCGGGGGATTTGTCGTCAAACCTGACCGATGCGGATGGCTTCCAGATCGCGCAGGGCCAGGACGTGCCGATGCACATGGGTGTCATGAGCTTTACAGTGCGGGAATTCCTGAAGGTCATTCCCAAGGCGCAGCTTTGCGAAGGCGATGTGTGGATGCTAAATCTGCCCGATGTTGGCGGAAACCATCTGCCGGATGTCAAATGTATCCGGCCGATCTTTTACGAAGGCAAGATCCGTTCGTTTTCGATCAGCCTTGCCCATTGGGGTGATACGGGTGGCGGCGCGCCGGGCAGCTATTTTGCCGATGCTTATGATTGCTGGCAGGAAGGTTTGCGCATTCCACCGCTTCGTATTGTCACAAAAGACGGTATCGACGAAGAAAAGCTGGGTTTCGTGCTGGCCAACGTGCGTGCGCCCGAAACCTGCCGCGGTGATATTCTGGCCCAGATTGCCGCAACTTCGGTCGCGGAAAGCCGGCTGCACGATATGTTTCGCAAATGGGGCGCCGATCATGTCGAGGCGATATTCGCCGCTATGCACGATCAGGCCGAGGTCCAGATGCGGCGCGCCATCCACGACCTGCCCAACGGTGTCTATGAAGGCAGCGATAGCATGGACGATGACGGCCATGGCGGTCCTGCGGCCAAGATCCGCGTGCGGATCACGGTTCGTGATGACAACGTCACGATGGATTATTCAGGTTCGGATGACAACGTCCCCGGCCCGATCAATACGACCCGGTACATCACTGCAGCGTCATCCTATTATGTGATCAAGTCGCTTTTAGGGCCTGATCTGCAGGCCTCCGGGGGCTGCTACCGGCCGATCGAGGTTATTACCCGGCCCGGGTCGATCTGTGACGCCCGCCCCGACAAGCCGGTGGTCGGGGGAAACCACGAAACAAGCCAGCGCATCGCGGACGCCGCCTTCCGGGCGCTGGCCAGGGTCGTGCCCGCGCGCGTGACAGCCGGGGGGCCGACCACTTCGGGGTTGGCCTTGTTCGGCGCCTGTCGTGAAGACGGCAAATGGGTGACGCTATACGAGACCCACGGCGGCGGCGAAGGCGCCCGTGCTGATCGCGATGGCGCGGATGTCATCCGGGCCCACATGTCCAACGTGATGAATACCCCCGCCGAGATCATCGAGACAGAGTATCCGATCAATATTGAATACCAGCGGCTTCGCGAACACTCGGGGGGGCATGGCCGACATGAGGGGGGGCGTGGTCAGGAACGCGCCTACCGGATGCGGGTCAACGATGTAACCCTGACCACCATGTTTGAGCGCCGCGACGTTGCGCCCTATGGCCTTGAGGGCGGTGAAGAGGGCGCAAAATTCGAAATGATCCTTAGAAAACAAGGCTCAAATGAAGATAGCCCCCTGCCCGGAAAGACCAATATCCGCATTCACAGCGGTGATCTGGTCATCGTGCGTTCTTGCGGTGGCGGCGGCTATGGGGCGCCCGAACAGGGGCACTGACGGGCATCAAGAACAACCAACCTAACCAACCAAAAAGAGCGATAACAAGGGAGAATAAAAATGAACCATCCTCACTTTACACGGCGCGGACTTCTTGCCGTTTTGAGCCTGACCACCGCCATTGCATTTTCACCCCTGGGGGCGTGGGCGCAGGACAAGGAAACCATCAAACTCGGTTTCATCGGCCCGATCAGCGGCGGTGCGGCACAGCAGGGTCTGGGCGCGCGCAACGGCTTTTTGCTGGCCATTGAACAGGCCAATGCGGGTGACTACCCCTATCACGTCGAGGGGGTTGTGCTTGACGATGCCTCTGATCCGCAGACCGGGGTTGGTGCTGCGCTGAAACTGATCAATGACCCTGATGTGGTGGCGGCCACGGGGCACTGGAACAGCTCTGTTGCGTTGGCGACGATACCCGTTTTCAACCGTGCCCAGATGCCTTTCATCATCTGGGGGGCGATCAGCCCAAAGATCACCGAGCAGAATTTCCCAGAGGTGACACGCGTCACGCCGACGTTGACGAATGAGAACAAGCCCCTGGCTGAATGGGCCGTTAATGACCTTGGCGCGAAGCGGATTGCGATTGTCGCAGATACCTCTGACTACGGAACCGCCAACGCGCAGGTTTTTGGCGCCTACTTAAAGGATGCGGGTGGCGAAGTCGTCTCGACCGAGCTGCTGCCAGTGGGTACCACCGATTTCAGATCCGTCCTGAACAAGATCAAGAGTTCGGGTGCCGATGCAATCTATTTTGGCGGTGTCATCACCGAAGCGGGATTGCTGCGCAAACAGCAGTTGGAAGTTGGTCTGGATGATATTCCGCTGATCGGAACGACCGGTTTTTATGACCCCGAATTCATCGCACTGGCCGGCAGCGCGGCCGAAGGAACCATGGTCAGCTATCCAACTGCCCAGTCCAACCCAAAACTGGAACAGCTAAACGCCGATTACGAGGCCCAGAACTTCAGTGAGCCGGCAAGCCCTTATACGAAATACGCCTACGAGGCAGCCAACATCCTACTTGCCGCCATCAAGGAAGTCGGGATCGACGATCGCGCAGCCCTCGTGCAGGCGGTGCGGGACATCAAATATGAGGGCGCGCTGGGCACAACGACGTTTGATGAGACCGGTCAGACCGAGGTTCCGGTGTCGATCGATATCAAGATCGTCAAGGACGGTGAATGGGTGACCAAAGGCGAGTGAAGCCAAGGCGCTGCGATTGAGGCGACATATTCTAATGGAGAAAATCTATGGATGCGATTTTGATCCAGTACCTGTTAAATTGGGTTGTACTTGGTTGTATCTACGCGCTGGTTGCGATCGGATTCAGCCTGCTCTTTGGCGTGCTGGACGTAATCCACTTCTCTCATGGTGACGTCTCGATCGTGGCGCCGTTTGTCACGCTTGCGGTATTGCAGGCGCTTTTGGGCACGTCATTGGCGGCCGGCGGTATAGCGGTGCTGATACTGGCCTGCGCGGCTGCAATTCTGGCGGTGGGGCTGCTTGGCATCTTACTGGAATGGCTGGTGATACGTCGGTTCCGGGGTGCGCCGGCAATGATGGCTTTGGTGGCGACGGTGGCGCTTGGCACGGTCATCCGTGAGTTGATCCGCAGTATCTATCCCCAGGGTAGCAACCCAAAGCCGTTTCCCTCGCTTTTGACCAGCCGTCTGACCGTGGGGGACATAACCATTCCTTACTACAGCCTGTTCGTGATTGCGGTTGCGGTTTTGTTGGTTGGTTTGCTCTTTACGATCATGCGTTACACCAAAATAGGTGTGCGCATCCGTGCCGCCGCCGAAGACCGCGACATTGCCCGGTTAATGGCCATCAACCCGGAACATGTTTTCGCCGCAACGTTCTTTATCGCGTCGGCGGTGGGGGCGGTCGGCGGTATTCTTTATGCCAGCTATGCGGGGGTGGTGCGTTTCGATTTCGGCATCCAGTTGGGGCTGATCGGCTTTTCGGCTGCGGTTATCGGGGGCCTCGGCAGCATGCCGGGCGCCATTCTGGGCAGCCTGCTGATTGCCGGGATTGAAACCCTCGTGCAGGCGACGATGGCAGAAGGTGCCTCTTACCGGATCGTCTTTGTCTTCCTGCTGGTCATTTTGGTGCTGGTGCTGAAGCCGTCTGGCGTTTTCGGCAAACCGGTCGTGGAAAAGGTCTGACAAATGAACAGTAGCCAAGACATTTTCGTAGAGCGTCACGGCCCCAAGGCGGCGGACCTTGCTATTGTCGCAAGCGTGGAAGTAATCGGTGCGCTCCTTTTGGGTGTATTTTTGTTGGCTGATGACTCTCGCATTATCATAGCCATCCTTGGATTGTTGGGCGCAGGTTTTGCATTGATGCAAGCACGCCCGGCCATAGAAGAGAGGATCATCGAAGCTTTTCATGGTGCACGCGCGCTAACCATCGGCCTTGGGATTGCTATAATCGTAGTTTATCCATTCATGCTTCAGGGCAGCAGCTATGCGTTGCACTTGCTGATCCTTGCGCAGCTTTACTCTGTGTTGGCGCTTGCGCTGAACTTTCAGCTGGGTAGCGCCAATATCCCGAACTTCGCAACCGGCGCTTCTTATGGGATCGGGGCCTATACATCGGCGCTTTTGGCCATAAACTTTGGTCTGTCGTTCTGGCTGACGCTGCCCATTGCCGCGCTCGTGGCTACGATCTTTGGCTTTGGCCTGGGGTTTCCCTCGATGCGCACGCGCGAGACTTATCTTGCGCTGGTTACCATTGCCTTTGGCGTGGTCATTCATCAGCTGCTTAACAACTTTGATTGGACCGGAGGGCCAAACGGCTTGGTCGGTATCCCTGCGCCGTCGCTGTTTGGCCACTCCTTCACCCAGCCAATCGTGATCTTTGGTTTTCGGGCGCCGGGGCAGGCCAATTTCTATTACCTGTCTGCACTATTGGTGGCGCTGTCGATTGTGTGCGCGCGTCGGCTGCATGACAGCCGTGTGGGTCTGGCGTGGAATGCGCTGCGTGCGGACGAACTGGCCGCGCGCTGTCAGGGCATCAACGTGGTCTGGTACAAGATGCTGGCGTTCGGTGTGGATGCGTTTCTGGCGGCTTTTGCCGGCACAATCTATGCTTTCTACGTCAGTTACATCTCGCCAGACAACTTTACCTTCCTTGTGTCGGTGACGATCATGACGATGGTGATTGTCGGCGGCATGGACAACACGCTGGGTGTGATCGTGGGGGCGTTCCTTCTGACGATGCTGCCTGAGAAACTCCGAATATTCGCTGATTACCGACTTTTGTTTGTTGGCGTGATCGTCATTCTTTTCTTGCTGCTGCGTCCGCAGGGCCTGTTTCCGCAGCGGCAGCGCAACTACAAGGTGAAGTGATGGAACCTGCAGTACTGGAGACGCGCGACCTGGGTGTCCGTTTCGGCGGGTTGGTCGCGGTGGCCGGCATAAGCCTGAGTGTTGGAAAAGGAGAAATCCTTTGCATCATCGGTCCGAATGGGGCCGGTAAATCAACCCTCTTCAACCTGATTTCCGGCATCTACCGACCCAGTTCAGGCAGCGTGCATCTGAATGGGCGCGACATAACCGGGCAACCCGTCCACAAGATTGCCGAAGCGGGAATTGCGCGCACATTCCAATCAAGCCGTCTGTTTGGGGATCTGACGCTGGTGGATAACGTGGTGATCGGGATGCATACGCAGACCAAAACCGGTGTGCTGGGGGCACTGCTGCGCCCCAGCCGGTCGCGCGCTGAACTTGACGGTGCAGCCAAACGCGCGGGTGAGCTGCTTCAGCTTGTCTCGCCCGATCTATACAAGCGACGCTATAGCCTGGCGGGAACCTTGCCGCAGGCCGACAGGCGCCGGCTGGAAATTGCGCGCGCGCTTGCCACTGAGCCCAAGATCATCATGCTGGACGAACCATCCTCGGGGATGGACGACCGCGATACAGATGCGCTGATCGAGGATATTCACACCACCATGTTTGAAAGGCCGGGGCTGTCTTATCTGATTATCGAACATGACATGCGCCTGGTCGGGGCCATGCCTGACCGGGTCGCGGTGATTGATTACGGTCAGAAGATTGCCGAAGATCATTTCAGCAAGATACGCCAGATGCAACGCGTACAGGAAGCATATCTAGGACAGAAGGCCGCCAATGCTTAAGCTCGAATCCGTCTCTACAAGTTACGGCGTGGTTGCCATGCTGAATGAGGTCAATTTGCATGTGGCCGAGGGCGAATTGGTTTGCCTTCTGGGGCCTAACGGCGCTGGTAAAAGCACGACTTTCAAGGCTATTGCCGGCCTTCTTGCCCTTGATAAAGGGCAGGTGCGCATTCGTGGGCGTAACCTGGCTGATATACGCAGCGAACGGCTTGCGGCGCTGGGGGTGGGGTTCGTTCCCGAGGGGCGGCGGCTTTTTCCCACGCTCACGGTGCGCGAAAATCTCATGCTTGGCTATGATGCCGCCCGGTGCAGCGTGCCATTCGAAGACCGGCTTGAGGCGATGGCCGAACTTTTCCCGCGTATTCGTGAACGTCTGCGGCAAGGTGCCGGCACCATGTCAGGCGGTGAACAGGCGATGGTGGCCCTGGCGCGGGCGCTGATTGGTGATCCGGCCTTGGTTGTGATGGATGAACCCTCGCTTGGGTTGTCCCCCAAATTGATCGACGAATATTTTTCGATCATCTCAACGATCCACAAAAAGGGGACCACGGTTCTGTTGATTGAACAGAACGTTGAAACCGCGCTTTCAATCGTGGACCGTGGGTACCTGTTGATCCGCGGACGGGTCGTGGCAAGCGGAACCAGTGCAGAGCTGCTAAGCGATGACACGGTGCGCCAACTCTATCTATGACTTTGGCCGCCCCCTTTCCGACGGGGGCAGCCGCATAGATTGCGCGCGCGGGCTAAAGCGCGCCGGTGGCGATAAAATACCGCCGTACGCAGGCCTCTATATGTCGTGAAATGAGATCTTCTGGATTTGTCGGAATATCGCCAAACTCCAAGCCTGAAAAATATTGCGAAACCACAGTTTCAGAAAGATGGGCGTCTTTCAGGTTCTGGATAAGGTGCGCCAGCGCCGCCGCCACCTCAGGATCCGACCAGTAATATCGGATACGATCACTGTAGCTGAAGGACCGTAGCATTGCTATTTCTTCGGCGGTGCCTTGATAGTAGTCACGCCAATAGCTGTCGTTTTCAACCATCCGCCGGGCGATGATCTCTTTCATGTGCGACGGCGCTGCTGGCGCGATCAGGATTTCAAGCTCGGCCAGGGCAAAGACCGCCTCGCGAAAACGGAATGTCAGTTCCGGCCCCACCTTGAGAAAGAAAAAGTGGCTTTTCACCAGTTGGGCGAGTGATGCTGTCGGCTGATAATCGGTTGAATGTGCTTCATAGCTCATTCTTGGTTCTGCCAATATTGCGTCTGCAAGTGGCTTGGCGGGTGCGGGATCAAATTTGAAAACAGAGGTGTGGCTGAAATCGACACCGGGCTGCGTTACGACCGAAACGATGCGTGCCCATGCGGCGCCCAAGCCCCGTTTGGAAAACGCCTCCCGGTGGGTTGTGATCGTATCTTCGAGGCGCGAAACAGAAGTAATGTCCAGGGCGTCCATCGCGTCGGTTTCGCCGCCCGGGATCGGAACTTCGGTGCCGATGATGTAAATCAGTTGTTCGGGGTCCGGCGCATGCGTTTCAGCAACAACGCAAAGATCCGCAGCGCGTTCGGCAACCTGTTCGAAGGTCAAGGCAGGTTCACCGCCAAGCGGCATGGACGCATCAAGGTGGATTTTGCGAAACCCGGCCGCGACATAAAGCCGGACAAGTTCGCGCGCCTTTTCCATGGCCACCGTTGCCGGTTCCTTGCGCCAGGGGTTGGGGCCGAGGTGATCGCCCCCCATGACCACCTGATCCATCGGCACACCGGCCTTTGCGGCCAAACCTTTAACCCACGCCATATAATCTGCGGGGGTCATTCCGGTGTAGCCACCATCCTGATTTACCTGATTGCAAGTTGCCTCAATCACGGTCGGCAAACCGGTCTTGGCCGCAAAGGCAAGGACCGCCTGGATGACATGTTCATTCGCGGTGCAAAAGCATGGCAGACCTTTGGCGTCGCCAGCACGGTTTGCGTCAATAAGCGCCTTGATGTCGATCATGCTGTTGTTCCTTCTGTGGTGATGCCGCGCGCTGAAAGAAAGGATTCGATCTCTTTCAGGGTCGAGTTTCCTTCCATCGGGCCGCGGCGCGTTACAGATATGGCCCCCGCAGCATTGGCCAGTTGACCCGCCCTGTCCAAGGATGCGCCCTGTGCAAGCAATGAAACGAACGTTCCGCAGAAACAGTCGCCGGCGCCGGTCGGGTCAATTTCCGTGACCTTGTGCCCGGCGAAATCATGGCGCTTACCGTTGCCGACAACAGTTGCGCCGGCCGCACCCCGTTTGATCACGATGATCTTGGCGCGCGATTGCAGCAGATGATCGATCGCTTCCTCTTCCTTGAGGTCAGGAAAGAGAAAGTTCAGATCGCTGGTGCTGGGCATCAGGCAGTAGCTGTGCGCAACCACCTCTTGTAACGCCTCGCGGGCCGATACATCGGTCATGAGTTCGGGTCTTGCGTTTGGATCACAGGTGATCTTGCCACCGGCGTTCAGGACATGACGCATTGTCGACAGGATTGAATCGCGTAGCGGTGCAATGCCCAGAGAGGCGGCTGAAATATGCAAAAAACCCGGGTCTTGGGGTAGGGTATCCGGCGCAATGTGAAATGAATCTGCCGCCGTATTGGCCAGGTGGAAAATAAAATCGCGCCTGCCGTCCTCAAAATAAGACACGAATGCTGTGCCGGTCGTGCGCCCCTTTACTATGGAAACGCCTTCGGTCCCGACACCATCGTCCTTTAGGCGCTTCAGAATGGCTCGTCCAAAACCATCATCCCCGACCCCGCCGAACATAAGCGTCCGTGCGCCCATGCGCGCGGCCTGATCCAGAAAAATCGCGGGCGCACCGCTGGGGTAGGGGCCCGAATACTGTGTGATCTGCTCCAGCGCGCACCCTTTTGTATGAGATACAAACTCAACCAGAATCTCACCGACGGTGGCGATGGCGTCAGTTTTTTGCATCTTGGGTATCCTCCGCTTCTAGTGTTGTTTAGAGTAAATATTTACGCGTGTCAAAATTTGAGTGCTATGCTAGCGTCATGTTGACAGTGCAGTCCAAACGGCGGAGAGCGAAAGAGCAAAGGGAAGGGCAATGCAATTGAAAAAGCCGAGAATCGACACGATGGAAGAGCTCTCTGCTATGATTGGCGTTTCGCGCCCGACCTTGTCACGCTACTTTCAAAGCCCGGATAGTGTTCGCAGGTCTACGTCTGAGAAAATCCGACTGGGGTTGGAGCGTGTCGAGTATGTTCCCAATTTCTTTGCAACCCGGATGAACCGCAAATCAACCAATATCATTGGCGTCATCATTCCATATCTGAACGATCTTTTCTTTACCAAGCTACTTGAATCAATTGAAATTTCGGCCATGAAGTCCGGTTTTACGGTCATTACCCAATGCTCCCATGCCGACCCGGCGATTGAGGCCCGTGCGGCAGAAACGTTCATGTCAATGAGCGTCGACGGCGCGTTGGTGGCGCCGCTGGGAAACCACAGTGATCGGGCGGTGCATCAGCGCCTGCGATCAAGGCTGCCTTTTGTGCTTGTCGACTCGCATCCGGCGACCATGCCGAATGTTGATTTTGTCGGCACGGATCACATGCAAAGCACTGGTCTTATTACGGAATATCTGTGCCGTGTTGGTGAGCCGCCAATATTCCTGGCTATGCCGAGGGTGAACTTCAACGCGCTTGAACGTGAAGGCGCCTATATAAAGAGGATGGAGAGGCTTGGGCATGCGCCGGTTGTCATCGGCACCGATCTGCTTGCCGAAGACTGGCATTTCGAATCCCATGGCGAGGCGGTGATGAGCGATTATTTTTCAAGGGGCGTTTACACTGATCGGTCGATTCTATGCGCGAATGACCGAGTTGCCATCGGGGCCTTGCGTGCTGCAGCGCGGCATGGCCTTGTGCCTGGGCGCGGCGCCAAGGGGGGGCTGCGCATCGCGGGTCACGATGATTACCCGTTGTGTCCTTTCACAGTGCCCGCCCTGACGACGGTTGCGCAGGACTTCGAAGCCATTGGGCGAACTGCGGTTTCACGGTTGGTTGAAATGATCAGCGATGAAAATGGCGGCGGCGGACCGCAAGTTCACCTGTTTGAAGGTTCGCTAAAATTGCGCGAATCCGCCTGACTTTGCATGAATGCTGCGTCGCGGCAATTTCGGGCGCAAAATAATTCATTGACGTGATGACAGATTCTCCCTTAAGTTTTACACATGTAAAAAATGGGAGGATATTATGAACATCAAGCGCATTTTGCTTGGTACGGCTGCCGGGCTCGGGTTTGTTGCTGGTCTGACTACCATTGCTTCGGCTGAAGAAATTACCATTGCCACCGTTAACAACGGTGACATGATCGTCATGCAAGAGCTTTCCTCAAAATGGGAAGAGGCGACCGGGAACAAGATCAACTGGGTCGTGTTGGAAGAAAACGTCCTGCGTCAGCGCGTAACGACCGACATCGCAACCAAGGGTGGTCAGTATGACATCATGACGATCGGCTCTTACGAGGCGCCGATCTGGGGCAAGCAGGGCTGGCTGGCTTCGGTGGATGGCATTGAAGGTTACAACTACGATGATCTGATACCAGCGGTAAAGGCAGGCCTGTCAAGCGAAGGCACGCTTTATGCCTTGCCGTTCTACGCGGAAAGCTCGTTCACGATGTACCGCAAGGACCTGTTCGATGCCGCAGGTCTGACCATGCCCGAACAGCCGACCTATGACGAGATTGCCGGGTTTGCTGAAAAGCTGACCGACAAATCGAAAGAGCAGTACGGCATCTGTTTGCGCGGCAAGCCGGGCTGGGGCGAGAACATGGCGTTTTTTGGCACGCTGGTGAATACCAATGGCGGCCGCTGGTTTGATGAAAACTGGGTTCCACAGCTGGATCAGCCAGCCTGGAGCAACGCGATGAACTACTATCTGGATGTCATGACCAAATATGGCCCTCCGGGTGCAACCTCGAACGGCTATAACGAAAACCAGGCACTGTTCCAGACCGGCCATTGCGCCATGTGGATCGACGCTACATCGGCCGCGGGTCGTGTGTTTGACCCCGCGCAATCCGAGGTTGCCGCAAATGTCAGCTTTACCGCAGCGCCGCACGCAACGGTTCCAAATGGCAACGCCTGGTTCTGGGCGTGGTCGCTGGCCATTCCGGCAAGTTCCCAAAAGACCGATACCGCAAAAAGCTTTGCCGCTTGGGCCACCAGCGAAGAATACATCAATCTGGTTGGTGCTGAAAAAGGCTGGGTTGCGCTACCCCCTGGTACGCGTAGCTCGACCTATGCCAATCAAAACTACATTGACGCGGCACCGTTTGCGGCAACGGTGTTGAAGTCGATCCAGGCGGCTGATCCAGCCAACCCCACTGCTGAGCCCGTGCCGTACACTGGCATTCAGTACGTTGCGATCCCCGAGTTCCAAGGGCTTGGCACGACGGTTGGGCAGAACCTTGCAGCAGCTCTTGCCGGCACCATGACGGGTGAAGAGGCCCTCAAGCAATCGCAGGCCGCCGCCGTGACCGAGATGCAGGACGCCGGTTACAATTAAACAACCTCTTATCGGTGGGGCTGGCCGTGCTAACTGGCTGGCCCCGCTATTTTTTAGAGCGCCCTTCTGATACTATTGGTCGTTCCAACCGCATTTGCAGGATGAAACCCCATGTCCACACAGCATTCCCGCAGCGCTGCCCGGATCATGATCGCCCCCGCAACATTCTTATTGTTGGTCTGGATGATCGTTCCGTTGCTGATGACGCTTTATTATTCGTTCCGCCGGTATCGGCTGCTTTCTCCTGACCGCCAAGGTTGGGTAGGGTTTCGGAATTATTCAAGTTTCATTGACAATCCCGCTTTCTGGCAAGCGATGCAGAATACCCTGGTTCTGGTGGTGGGGGTTTTGATCATCACCATTGTTTTGGGGGTGTTGTTTGCGCTGCTTTTGGATATGCCGATGTTCGGCCAGGGGTTTATTCGAATTCTTGTCATTGCGCCGTTTTTCGTGATGCCAACGGTTTCGGCGCTGGTATGGAAGAACATGTTTCTTCACCCCGCGAATGGCCTGTTTGCCTATGGCGCCAAAGCCTTGGGATTACAGCCTTACGATTTTCTAAGTCAGGCGCCGCTCGCGTCGATCATCGGGATCGTCAGTTGGCAATGGCTACCTTTCGCGACGCTGATCCTGCTGACCGCAATTCAAAGTCTGGATAGCGAGCAACTGGAAGCCGCCGAAATAGATGGCGCGGGGCCGATCAGCCGCTTTTTCCACATCAAACTGCCGCATCTAAGCCGTGCGATTACCGTTGTGATCCTGATCCAGACGATCTTTTTACTATCAGTTTTCGCAGAAATCCTGGTGACCACAAATGGTGGCCCCGGCACTGCCAGCACCAATCTGACCTATCTCGTTTACGCCAAGAGCCTGTTGTCGTTCGATGTTGGGGCGGGTTCGGCGGGTGGCGTGATTGCGATCATCCTGGCCAATATCGTCGCGATTTTCCTGATGCGCGCCATCGGCAAAAACCTTGATGCGTAAATCCCTGAACACACCGGAGGACCACTGATGGCCCGTGCTATTTCAACCCGGAAGAAGATTGGCGTGACGGTTTTGGCGGGGACGCTTGGGCTGATGATCTTCTTTCCGATCCTGTGGACGATCCTGACCAGCTTCAAGACCGAGGCTGAGGCGATTGCCGACCCACCGTCGCTATTCAATTTCCACTGGACGCTGGAGAATTATACGGCCGTGCAGGAACGCTCGGATTACTTTCGCCACTTCTGGAACTCGGTCATCATTTCGGTCGGCTCTACCGTTCTGGGTCTGCTGATCGCGGTGCCGGCGGCGTGGTCGATGGCCTTTGTTCCCGGCAAGCGGACCAAGGATATACTGATGTGGATGCTGTCCACCAAGATGCTGCCACCGGTGGGGGTCTTGATCCCAATCTACCTTATCTTCCGCGATACGGGGCTTTTGGATAGCCGCACGGGGTTGGTAATTGTGCTGACCTTGATGAACCTGCCGATCATCGTGTGGATGCTTTACACCTATTTCCGCGAGATCCCCGGCGAGATTTTGGAGGCGGCCCGGATGGATGGCGCCAGCCTGCGGTCTGAAATCCTGTATGTTCTGACGCCAATGGCGGTGCCGGGCATCGCATCGACCCTGCTGCTGAATGTCATTCTGGCATGGAACGAGGCGTTCTGGACCCTGAACCTGACGGCCGCCAATGCCGCACCGCTTACGGCGTTCATCGCCAGTTATTCCAGCCCCGAAGGCCTGTTCTACGCAAAGCTGAGCGCCGCCTCGACCATGGCTATCGCGCCTATCCTCATCCTTGGCTGGTTCAGCCAGAAACAACTTGTCCGCGGCCTGACCTTTGGCGCAGTAAAATAGGGATCCAAGATCATGGGACGCATTACCCTAGATAAAGTAACAAAGAAATTTGGCGATGTGGAAGTCATTCCGCCGTTGGATCTAACCATCGAAGAGGGTGAATTCGTTGTTTTCGTTGGCCCCTCTGGCTGTGGAAAATCGACGCTTTTGCGCTTGATCGCCGGGCTTGAGGATGTGTCGGGTGGGCAGATCCGCATTGATGGGCAAGACGCCACTTTGACGCCACCCGCGAAACGCGGCCTTGCCATGGTGTTTCAAAGCTACGCACTTTACCCGCATATGACCGTGCGTAAAAACATCGCCTTTCCCCTGCGGATGGCGGGCATGGACAAGGCCGAGCAAAACCGGCGCATCGACAATGCCGCAAAGATCCTGAACCTGTCCGATTATATTGACCGGCGGCCCGGTCAGCTTTCGGGTGGGCAACGTCAGAGGGTTGCCATTGGGCGTGCCATTGTGCGTGAACCGGCGGCATTTCTGTTTGACGAACCGTTGTCAAACCTTGACGCGGCCCTGCGTGTGGGAATGCGGCTTGAGATTACCGAACTGCACAAGCGGCTCAAGACCACGATGATCTATGTCACGCATGACCAAGTAGAGGCCATGACAATGGCCGACAAGATCGTCGTGCTACGCAAAGGTTATATTGAACAGGTTGGCAGCCCGCTTGAACTCTATCGTAGCCCGCGCAATGTGTTTGTGGCGGGTTTCATCGGGTCGCCCCAAATGAACCTGATCACCGGTGCCGAGGCCGAAAAACACAGCGCCACCACCATAGGTATCCGCCCCGAACATATTGTTGTTTCGCCAAGCGATGGGCAGTGGAAAGGTCGCGTTGGCATGTCTGAACACCTCGGTTCGGATACGTTCTTTTATGTTCACGATACCGGTCTGGCTGAAAGCCTGACAGTGCGTGTCAGCGGCGAGATTGAACTCAAAGCCAATGATACCGTCTTTCTTACCCCGGAAGCTGACAAGATCCATCGCTTCGATGACAAAGGACTGCGAGTGAAATGAGCCGTTTACAAGGAAAATCAGCGCTGATCACTGGCGCGGCCCGTGGTATTGGCCGGGGCTTTGCCGAAGCGTATGTCCGTGAAGGCGCTACCGTCGCGGTTGCCGACATCAATCTGCAAGCGGCCCAGGCCACGGCTGATGAAATCGGTGCGCAGGCTTATGCCGTGCAAATCGACGTTGGCGATCAAGCCAGCATTGACGCGGCTATTGCGGCCGTTGTCGCCAAAACGGGTAAACTGGATATCTTGATCAACAATGCCGCTTTGTTTGATGCCGCAGAAACCGTGGACATCACGCGCGCCAGCTATGACAAACTTTACGCCGTGAACGTTGGTGGCACCTTGTTCACGATGCAGGCGGCCGCCAAACAGATGATTGCACAGGGCCATGGTGGCAAAATCATCAACATGGCGTCACAAGCGGGCCGTCGAGGTGAAAGCCTGGTCCTGGTCTATTGCTCGACCAAGGCGGCAGTGATCTCGATGACGCAATCTGCGGGTTTGAACCTGATCAAACATGGCATCAACGTCAACGCGATCGCACCAGGCGTCGTGGAGGGGGAACATTGGGCCCATGTCGACGCGATGTTCGCAAAGCTTGAGGGCAAAAAGCCCGGTCAGAAAAAAGCCGAGGTTGCAGCAAGCGTTCCGGCTGGCCGCTTTGCCACGCCGGACGATCTGACAGGGATGGCGGTCTTTCTTGCGTCTTCTGAATCCGATTACATTGTGTCCCAGACGTATAACGTTGACGGCGGGCAGTGGATGAGCTGATGGAAAACGTGCAGGTAAAACTCTCCAATGCGACCTTGAACGCACTTCCTGAAGGTGTTCGCATCCCGCGCTATGACCGCGCGGCGCTGACCGCCGGAATCGTCCACATCGGCCTTGGCAATTTTCACCGTGCGCACCAGGCATGGTATCTGCATCGCCTGTTTGATGCGGGGCTCAACCACGATTGGGCCATCGTTGGCGCAGGCGTCCGCGCAAGTGATGCGATCATGCGCGAAAAGCTGCATGCGCAAGATTATCTGACTACCTTGATCGAGCTTGATCCATCGGGCAAATCCGCCGAAGTTACCGGGGCCATGGTCGACTATGTTCCCGTGCAAGAGGGGAATGCCTCCCTTATTCGCCAGATGGCAGATCCCGCAATCCGCATTGTTGCGCTGACTGTGACCGAGGGTGGTTATTATATGTCCCCCGTGGATGGCAGCTTTGATGCAGATCATTCTGATATCCAGCACGATGTGGCCCATCCCGCAACGCCGAAAACTGCCTTTGGGGCGATGATCGCGGCACTGAAACTGCGACGTGCGCAGGATCTGGGGCCTTTTACCTGTCAAAGCTGTGACAACCTGCAAGGCAATGGCCAGATCTTGCGGCAAACCATTGTCGGCCTTTGCCGTCTGACCGACCCCGCACTTGCCGATTGGATTGATGGGAACTGTAGTTTTCCCAATTCCATGGTCGATTGCATCGTCCCCGCGACTGGTCCGCGGGAAATCGCCTTGGTTCGCGATTTTGGCATTGTGGACGAGGCGCCTGTCACCCACGAGAATTTCCGTCAATGGGTGATTGAAGATGACTTTTGCGCGGGTCGCCCCGATTGGGACCGCGTCGGCGCCACCCTCACAGACCACGTTCACGACTATGAGGCGATGAAGATCCGCATTCTGAATGCCGGTCATCAGGTCATTGCCAACCCCGGAGAGATCCTTTCGGTTGCGACGATTGCAGGCTGCATGGATCATCCGCAAATTCGCGCCCTCTTTCGAAAAGTCGAGGAGGAGGAGATAGCGCCCCATGTAAAACCCGTCCCCGGGATGACCCCTGCGGCCTATATCGACCTTATCGAGCGAAGGTTTTCCAACCCGGCAATCGTCGATACAACCCGCCGTGTGGCCTTTGACGGGTCATCGCGCCACACCGGGTTTGTCCTGCCGATCCTGCGTGCGGGCCTCGCGTCGGGTGCGCCGATCAATGGGCTGGCCCTGGTCGAGGCACTTTGGGCGCGCATGTGCGAAGGTACGCGTGAAGATGGCTCAAGAATAGATCCGAATGACCCATTCTGGGACAGGTTGAACAGCGCCGCTACGGCTGCGAAAACCCGGCCGCAAGCCTGGCTTGAACAGGTGCATATTTATGGCGATCTGGCAGATACACCACGCTTTGCCGATGCGTTTGCATATTGGTTGGGGCTGATCTGGTCCGAGGGGTGTGAAGCCGCTCTTCGGTCTTATACGGGGCAGGCGTAACCGCCCACCAAGGCGTCCGGTTCAAGAAATGCCGGGCGCCTCTATGGGGGCATGCCGATGGTCGCGACCTGAAAGGCCAAGGCCGCAATTGCGACCTTGGCAGCGATAAGGGGACGTCTATCACAATCGCGCCGGATGAATCTGTCTGTGCCTATATATACTCGCCCTATGCCCAATCGGGCTTTCGTTTTTCTATGAAGGCTGAAATGCCCTCGTTCGTATCCCGAAAAAGCATGTTGTCGACCATGACGGCGGCCGTATGTTCATAGGCGTCGGCAAGGCTCATATCCGCCTGCTGATAAAATGCCTGCTTGCCGATTTTGACCACTGATCCCAGCTTACCTGCCAATGTGGCGGCAAGGCGCGATGTTTCGTCGGCCAGCGCCTCGGGGGCGACGACCCGATTGACAAGCCCTACCTGATGGGCGCGGTCGGCGGTGATGAACTCGCCCGTGGTCAGCATCTCGAACGCCACTTTGCGCGGCACATTGCGCGTCAGCGCCACCATCGGGGTTGAGCAAAACAGCCCGATATTCACCCCGTTCACGCCAAAGCGCGTCCCCTCGGCGGCAACGGCGAGGTCGCAGGAGGCAACAAGTTGGCAACCTGCTGCGGTGGCAATGCCGTGGACCTCGGCGATCACCGGTTGGGGCAGGACGGAAATCATCTGCATTACCGCGGCGCAACGTGTAAAAAGATCAGCGAAATAGGCACGCCCGTTATCGGCGGCAGCCCGACCGGCCTGCATTTCCTTAAGGTCATGGCCGGCACAGAACGCTTTGCCCGCGCCCCTCAGCACCACCACCTTCACCTCGTCATCGTGCGAAAGATCCGTCAGCATCGCCTTCAGCGCCGCGAGCATCGCATCCGACAGCGCATTCAGGCTACGCGGTGCGTTCAACGTGATATAGGCGACACCTGCCTGGTCTTCTCGCAACAGCAGATCACTCATGGACATTCCTCCCTTTGGGCGAAACTCTAGGCCGGGATCTGATTGGAGGGAAGATGCAACTGACGATGGATAAAGACGCGCTGCACGCCTTTCTTGCGCGGGAATTTCCTCAGGTGGCCGCTGATTTCGAGGTGGAGGCCCTGACGCCTACGGGTATTGTTGTGCGCCTGAAGGTGGCAGAGCGGCATTTGCGCCCCGGTGGCACGGTTTCGGGCCCGTCGATTTTTGCACTTGCGGATGTAGCGGTATACTTGGCCATTCTTTCGCGTCTGGGTCCCGTGGCATTGGCGGTGACGACCAGCTCCAGCATTGATTTCATGCGCAAACCCGTAGCCGGGGTTGACCTGATTGCGCGCACCCGGTTGCTGAAGCTGGGGCGGGTGCTGGCGGTTGGCGATGCGCTGATCCATTCGCAAGGGCAGGAGCATCCGGTCGCGCGGGCCGCTATGACCTATTCGATTCCTCCGGTCGCGGTATAGCGGATCGCTGGCCGAAATCGCAGCCTGGGTGGGGTATTTTAATACCTATTTTATAAAGCATTGAACTTACACAACTATAATGCGCGCATGGTGCTTGATTTTCACCGGAAAATCCCCGACAAGCCGCCATCTGAATTGCACAAGCCTACCAAAGGGCCAAAAGCTGATGAAAACCTATACCGCAAAACCGGCGGAGATCGAAAAGAAGTGGATCTTGATTGATGCCGAGGGCATCGTTCTGGGCCGCCTCGCCACGATCGTCGCCATGCGTCTGCGTGGCAAGCACAAAGCCACCTTCACCCCTCATATGGACATGGGGGACAACGTCATCATTATCAACGCCGACAAGGTGCAGATGACTGGCGCCAAGCGCACCGACAAGCGCTATTACTGGCACACCGGCCATCCGGGCGGGATCAAGTTCCGCACCGCCGAGCAGGTGCTGGAAGGCGCCCACCCCGAACGTGTGGTGATCAAGGCCGTCGAGCGCATGATCTCGCGCAACCGTCTGGGCCGTCAGCAGATGTCGAACCTGCGCGTTTACGCCGGGGCCGCCCATCCGCATGAAGCCCAAGCCCCCGAGGTTCTCGACGTAGCGTCGATGAACCCCAAGAACACCCGGAGCGCATGACGATGGCTGAAGAACTCAAATCTCTCGACGATCTGAAATCGGCCGTGGCGGGCACCCCCGCTGCCGCCGTCGAAGTTGCAGCACCCCGCACCCCGCAGCGTGACAGCCTGGGTCGCTCATATGCGACCGGCAAGCGCAAGGACGCGGTCGCCCGCGTCTGGATCAAGCCGGGTTCGGGCAAGGTCGTGGTGAACGGCAAGGAAATGGCCGTCTACTTCGCCCGCCCGGTGCTGCAAATGATCCTGCGCCAGCCGTTTACGGTTGCCGGGGTCGAAGGCCAGTTTGACGTGTTCGCCACTGTTGCCGGTGGGGGCCTGTCAGGTCAGGCCGGCGCGGTCAAGCACGGCATCTCGAAAGCGCTACAGCTTTATGAACCCAGCCTGCGTGGCGCGCTGAAAGCCGCTGGCTTCCTGACTCGCGACAGCCGCGTGGTGGAACGCAAGAAATACGGCAAGGCAAAAGCCCGCCGCTCGTTCCAGTTCTCCAAGCGCTGAGACGATTGCAAACCTGCAAAAAGAACGCGGTCCTTCGGGGCCGCGTTTTTCTTTGCGCTTTTGTTTGGCCAAAATACTCCCGCCGGAGGCTTCGCCGCATGATGTTGGCGCAAAGGTCGGGTTCGGTACGCTCTGCCGCGGATATTTGAAGCTAGTCGAACGGGCAGGCGTTTGCATGGCCTCCGCTTTGCGCTAAACACAAGGCTACGCAAGGAAAGGTTCCCGATGTCCGTCAGTATGCTGTCTACCTTTATCAAGCCGATGCACCGTGAAGGGCGCAAGTTTGTCGCCATTGCCGCGGCGATCACGGTTCTGTTGTTTCTGATCTGGGAGCCGTTGGGCTGGGTCGGCACAGGGCTGACCATCTGGGTTTATTATTTCTTTCGTGATCCGGTGCGGGTAACGCCGACACGACCGGGGCTGATCATCAGCCCCGCCGATGGCGTGATCAGCCTGCTGGAGCCCGCCGTGCCGCCCGCCGAGCTGAACATCGGCACCCGGCCGATGACCCGGATTTCGGTATTCATGAATGTGTTCAACTGCCATGTTAACCGGGTTCCGGTTGGGGGCAAAATCACCGCTGTGGCTTACCGGCCTGGCAAGTTCCTGAATGCCTCGCTGGACAAGGCCAGCGTCGACAATGAACGCAACGGCCTTGCGATCGAGATGGCGGATGGCAGGATGCTGGGCGTCGTGCAGATCGCGGGGCTGGTGGCACGCCGGATCTTGTGCGAGGTTCAGCCAGGGCAGGTGTTGCAGACTGGTGACCGTTTCGGGCTGATCCGGTTCGGATCGCGTCTTGATGTATACTTGCCGGACGGCGTGCAGCCTTTGGTGGTGATCGGGCAGACGATGATCGCCGGAGAAACTGTTCTGGCCGATTTGGCCGCAACCGAGCCCGCACGCGCGGGCGGCATCCGTTAGGGGGCCCAGATGATGGAACCGCGCGACCAGGAGCAGATGCCGTTTTTGCTGTTGCTTCCAA
>NZ_JBLJBV010000062.1:0-32978 GCF_047638075.1 Phaeovulum sp. | reverse complement strand
GGTCGCGTGGCGGCTTGCGCTGCGGGCGCGTCGCGGGGCGCCACCGCCCCCCGCCGAAGAGGCGCCCTCATTGCAGATGGTTGCGATGGCAACGCACGGGCTGCTTTATATGGTGCTGATCGCCATGGTGATTTCGGGCGGCATGGCGTGGTTTGGCGGCATCAAGCAGGCCGCCTCAACGCATGAGCTGATGAAGCTGGCCTTGTTGCTGCTGATCGGGCTGCATATTGTGGGTGCGCTTTATCACCAGGTCGTGCTGAAAACGAACATCATGATGCGGATGAAACGCCCGTTGGACTGAGAAAACCGTGCAACACGGCCTCAAATTCGCGCGGCTGCTCGGCATGAAGCCAGTGGCCTGCGCCTTCGATCCGGGTGAATTCGGCGGCGGGGAACTGTGCCTTGATCGCGGCGTGATATTCGGGGCGGATATAGTCCGATAGCGCGCCTGAAACGAAAAGCACCGGTCCGTCAAAATGCCCCGGCGTATCCGGCCAACCGGTAATCCGGTCCATTTCGGCGCGCAGAACATCCAGGTTCAGCTTCCAGCGCGGCGGGGTTGATTTCAGATCCAGAGATTGCAGCAAAAACGCGCGCACCCCATCGTCTGCAATCTCGCCGGCCAATCGGCGGTCCGCCTCAGAGCGCAGGGTTACGCCGGTCAGATCCAGCCCTTGCATTGCGTCGACCAGATGGGTCATGCTGTGATCATAGGCCACCGGCGCGATATCGGCCACGATCAGGCGGTTCAACCGGTCGCCATGGGTCAGCGCCAGTTGCATGGCCGCCTTGCCCCCCATCGAGTGGCCCATGACATCCGCCTTGCCGCCGTATTCGTCGATCAGGTGAAGAAGATCATGGGCAAGGTCGTCATAGCCATGCGCGTCATCCCAGGGGCTGTCGCCGTGGTTGCGCATATCCACCGCAATGACCTGCCGATCGTCGGACAAGCGGCGGGCGATGATACCCCAGTTGCGGGCAGACCCGAACAGGCCGGGCACGATGACAAGCGGGGGCTGGGTGCCGGGCACCCCATGGACCATTGTGTTCAACATGGCGGCAAAATAGCGCAGCATTGCGGCGGCTGCCAGCCCCGTTGCACGGTATTTCGCCGCGCGCTAGGGTCTGGGCGAGGTCAGGGGTGGAAATGAATATAAATAGCGTGCAGCAGATGACCGGTCGTGTGGCGCAGCTGATGGAGCAGCGGCTGGGTGCGAAAGGCAGCGGGCTTCGGGCCAAGCTGGCGGCGCGCGGCCGGGCCCTGCCGCGTCAGGTGCGCCGTGCGGTCAGCTACCTGGCCGAGGTCGAGGCGGTGGTGGCCTCTCCCAAGATCGCGCGCCAGACCGACCCGGATAAAATCACCGCAGCCTATGACATTGCCGTGCGGTACTTGCAGCCCTTGGGCGGGCAGGCGCGGTTCTGGTCGATGGTGCGCACGATGGTGGCGTCGGTGGCGTTTGCGTTGCTGGTAACGGGTGCGGCGGTGATCTGTGTCATGGTCTGGCGCGGCATCTTGTGAAAAAGACCCCCAGCGGGGGTCTTTTGATGCGTTGCGGGGATTTTTACAGCGAAGGATAGATCGGAAAGCGGGCGCAAAGCGCCTCGACCTTGGCTTTCACACCGGCTTCCACCTCGGCGTTGCCATCTTCGCCATTTGCGGCCAGCCCGTCGACCACTTCGACAATCCAACGGCCAATCTGGCGGAATTCGTCACTGCCAAAGCCTCGGGTGGTGCCGGCCGGGGTGCCAAGACGCACGCCAGAGGTAACGGTGGGCTTTTCGGGGTCAAACGGGATCCCGTTCTTGTTACAGGTAATGTTGGCGCGCCCCAGTGCCTTTTCGGTGGCGTTGCCTTTCACCGATTTCGGCCGCAGGTCGACCAGCATCACATGCGTGTCGGTGCCGCCGGTGACGATGTCGAGCCCGCCTTTCATCAACTCATCCGCCAGCGCGTGCGCATTGTCGATGACCTGCTGCGCGTAAACCTTGAATTCAGGGCGCAACGCCTCACCGAACGCCACCGCTTTGGCGGCGATGACATGCATCAGGGGGCCGCCCTGAATACCGGGGAAAATAGCCGAGTTGACCTTTTTGGCGATGGCTTCGTCATTGGTCAGGATCATGCCGCCGCGCGGGCCGCGCAGGGTTTTATGGGTGGTGGTGGTTGCCACATCGGCATGGGGGAAGGGCGAGGGATGCACGCCCCCCGCGACCAGCCCCGCGAAATGGGCCATATCGACCATCAGCAGCGCACCGACCTTATCGGCAATCGTGCGGAACTTGGCAAAGTCGATCTGCCGCGGAATGGCAGAGCCGCCAGCGATGATCAGTTTCGGCTGATGTTCCACCGCCAGCGCCTCGACCTCATCATAGTCGATCAGGTTGTCTTGTTTGCGCACGCCGTATTGCACAGCGTTGAACCATTTGCCCGATTGGTTCGGCGCGGCGCCGTGGGTCAGGTGCCCGCCCGAGGCGAGGTTCATCCCCAGGATCGTATCGCCCGGCTTGATCAGCGCCTGAAAAACGCCCTGGTTGGCCTGCGACCCCGAATTGGGCTGAACGTTGGCAAAGGCGCAGCCGAACAGTTCCTTCGCGCGCTCGATCGCCAGATTTTCCGCGACGTCCACGAATTCGCACCCGCCGTAATACCGCTTGCCCGGATACCCTTCGGCGTATTTGTTGGTCAACACCGTGCCTTGGGCCTCCATCACCGCCGCAGAGACGATATTTTCCGAGGCGATCAGCTCAATCTCGTTGCGCTGGCGACCCAGTTCATTACGGACGGCGCCGAAAATTTCGGGGTCACGGGTGGCGAGGGCTTCGGTGAAAAATCCGGTGTCACGTTGCGAGGTCATGGGTCTCTCCTGCAAGGGGTTCAGGGCGGTTTATCGCACAAAACGCGGGGCGGAAAGCAGGCAAAACGCGCTAATGGCAATTTGACCGGGTAAAGCAAGCGGGGGTTTGGTGCTTGTGTTTCCGATTGGCGCTTGTCACAGCTTGTCAGGAACCAAAAGGAGCGGTGCGTGAACAAGCCTTTGAACATCCATTTTGCGGCCTCAAGCAGCGATGCGGCGCAAAATGCGCTGACCGCGCTGGTGGCGCGTCACGGGCAGATGCCGCGTGATGCGGCTGATGTGATCGTCGCATTGGGGGGGGACGGGTTCATGCTGCAAATCCTGAGCGAGGGCACTGGCCTGCCGGTTTACGGGATGAACTGCGGCACGATCGGATTCTTGATGAACGATTATTCCGAAATGGCCCTGCCCGAGCGGCTGGCCGCGTCGGAAAAGGCGGTGATTCACCCGCTGGCGATGCGCGCCCAGACCGCGGATGGAACGCTGCAAGAGGCGCTGGCGATCAATGAGGTCAGCATGTTGCGCGCCGGTCGGCAGGCGGCCAAGCTGCGGATCTCGGTCAACGGGCGGGTGCGGATGGATGAATTGGTTTGTGACGGGGCGATGGTGTCTACGCCGGCGGGATCAACCGCCTACAACTATTCGGCGCAGGGGCCGATCCTGCCGATCGGGTCTGACGTGCTGGCGCTGACGGCGATTGCGCCGTTTCGGCCGCGGCGCTGGCAGGGGGCGATCCTGCCCAACACGGCAGTGGTGCGCATTGATGTTCTGGAGGCCGACAAGCGCCCGGTCATGGCCGACGCTGACAGCCGGTCGGTCAAGCCGGTTCTATGGGTGGAAATCCGGTCTGAACCCAGCCTTAGCCATACGATCCTGTTCGACCCTGGCCACGGATTGGAAGAACGGCTGATGCGCGAACAATTCGCCTGACTGCCAGCCGCCCTTCTGTTATTTGCCCGGTTTCACTGCGCGGGCAGGCCCATCGTTTTTAGCACGGCGGTGATTTCATCCAGAATTGCCGGGTCATCAATGGTGGCGGGCATCTTGAATTCCTGCCCGTCTGCAATCTTGACCATCGTGGCGCGCAATATCTTGCCCGAGCGGGTTTTGGGCAGCCGGTCCACCACACAGGCCAGCTTGAACGCGGCAACCGGGCCGATCTGGTCGCGCACCATCTTAACGCAATCCTTGATGACATCGTCGGGCGCACGCTCGGCCCCCTTGTTCAGGCACAAAAGACCCAGGGGCGTTTGCCCCTTCAGTTTGTCAAAAATGCCGATCACGGCACATTCGGCAACGTCCGGGTGACCCGACAGGACTTCTTCCATCGCGCCAGTCGATAGCCGGTGGCCTGCCACATTGATCACGTCATCGGTGCGCGCCATGATGTAAAGATAGCCGTCTTCGTCGATATAGCCTGCGTCGCCCGTTTCATAATAGCCGGGGAACTGGTTCAGATAGGCCTTTCTAAAGCGTTCTTCGGCGTTCCACAGGCCCGGCAGTGTGCCCGGCGGCAGAGGAAGTTTAACCGTAATCGCACCCAATGTGCCGTTTGGCACCGGTTGCCCGCCCTCATCCAGGATTTGAACGTCATACCCCGGCATCGGCACCGAAGGACTGCCCAGCTTGACCGGTAATTCCTCAATCCCCATCGGGTTGGCGGCGATGGCCCAGCCGGTCTCGGTTTGCCACCAGTGGTCGATCACCGGCACATTCAGAATCTGGCGCGCCCAGACGATTGTGTCGGGGTCCGCGCGTTCGCCGGCAAGGTAAAGCGTCTTGAGCGAGCGCATGTTGTAGTCGCGCGCCAAGATACCTGCGGGATCTTCGCGTTTGATCGCACGCAGCGCGGTGGGGGCGGTGAAGAAGGATTTGACCTTGTAGTTCTGGATCACGCGCCAGAAGGTGCCTGCATCCGGGGTGCCAATGGGTTTGCCCTCAAACACGATGGTGGTGGCCCCGGCAATCAGCGGGGCGTAACAGATATAGCTGTGCCCAACGACCCAACCCACGTCGGACGCGGCCCAGAACACCTCGCCCGCGTCGATGTTGTAGATGTTTTTCATTGTCCAGTTCAGCGCGACCAGGTGGCCCGCCGTGGGCCGGATAACGCCTTTCGGTGCGCCCGTGGTGCCCGAGGTATAAAGGATATAGGCAGGGTGGTTGCCCGCGACCGGCACACATTCAGCAGGCTCGACACCATACTGAAAGCTGTGCCAAGCAAAATCGCGCCCTTCGATCAATTTGGCGACTTCTTCTTCGCGTTGAAAGATCACGGTGAAGTCGGGCTTGTGGCTGGCCATGTCAATTGCCTGATCCAGCAGCGGTTTATATCGCACGATGCGGCCCGGCTCCAACCCGCACGACGCGGCGATGATTGCCTTTGGTTTGGAGTCGTCAATTCGCACCGCCAGCTCATTCGCGGCAAAGCCACCGAACACCACCGAATGGATCGCCCCAAGCCGCGCGCAGGCCAACATCGCCTCTAATGCCTCGGGGACCATCGGCATGTAGATGATGACGCGGTCGCCTTTTTCCACACCCTTGGCACGAAGCGCGCCAGCCAGGTTCGCAACGCGCTTTTGCAGTTGCGAATAGGTAATGCCCTTGCTTGAATGGGTGATCGGGCTGTCATGGATGATTGCCAACTGGTCGCCGCGCCCGGCAATCACATGGCGGTCAACGGCGTTCCAGCAGGTATTGACCTGCGCATCCACAAACCATTCATAGAGCGGGGCGTTTTCAGCGAAAAGTGCCTTTGAAGGTGGCTTGATCCAGTCGATCGCCTCGGCGGCCTGCATCCAGAACCCCTCGGGGTCGCGTTGCCATGCGGCGTAGATCTCTTTGTATGCCATTGTATGCCTCCTCCACGAGCTATCTGCTTGTTACGCTAGCGATACAGATTCCCGCAACGATGTTACCGTTCACAGTGGCGCTTCGGTGCGAAAAATTTGCAGATTTTGTGCGATATCTGGAAGGAATTTTGCAAAGTCGGCATTTTGCAAGGTGCTGACGTTAAGATGGCGCGACTTTGCAAAGGCTGTCGGTGATTCTGTTTTTGAATGCCGCGGCGACGGTCAGGGCTGCTGGTGGCTGTTCATGGCCGGGCCCGCCCACCTTGTGGGGCGTGGGCGCCCCCGCTGGCGGGTCTGCTAGCGGGGGTTGACGTTACTAACCGTAATAGGCGACCGGAGTGCCGGCAATGGCTGACATGTTCAGCAGACCGCGCGCGGTGATCGAGGGGGTGACGATATGGGCTTTGTTGCCCATCCCCATCAGGATCGGCCCCACTTCCAGCCCGCCTGCCTTTGCCTTGAGGATGTTGCGCACCCCAGAGGCGGCGTCAGTATTGGCAAAGACCAGAACGTTCGCCGTGCCTTGAAACCTGGAGCCGGGGTAGATGCGGTCGCGCAGCGCCTCATCAAACGCCGAGTCCACATGCATTTCGCCCTCATAGGCGAAGTCCTGTTTCTGGGCGTCCAGCATTGCCAGCGCCGCGCGCATCCGGCGCCCCGAGTCGGTATCAAGGTTGCCAAATTGCGAATGGCTGCACAGCGCAACCTTGGGCGCCAACCCGAAACGGCGCACATGACGCGCCGCACCGATAACCGTTGCGGTGATTTCTTCGGGGGTTGGTTCGGGGTGAACATGGGTATCGGCAATGAACAAGGGCCCATCTTCGAGGATCATCAGCGATAGCGCGCCTTGCGGATTTCGCCCATCACGCGCCAGAACCTGATTAAGATAGTTCAGATGCCACAAGTATTGCCCGAAGGTGCCGCAGATAAGGCTGTCAGCCTCGCCCCGGTGGACCATGACGGCGGCAATCGCGGTCGTGTTGGTCCGCATCACCGCGCGGGCGATATCGGGGCTGACCCCTCGACGGGCCATCAGCCCGTGGTAGGTTTCCCAATAATCGCGGTAGCGCGGGTCGTTTTCGGGGTTCACAATATCAAAATCGCGGCCCGGACGAATGGGCAGGCCGGCACGTTCGCAACGCCGTTCGATCACCTCGGGGCGCCCGATCAGGATTGGTTTGTCGGTGGTTTCTTCGATCATCGCATTGGCGGCCCGCAAAACACGCTCGTCTTCGCCTTCGGCAAAAACGATCGAACGGGTTGCGTGCGATGCCGCCTCGAACACCGGGCGCATCAGCATTGCCGATTTGAACACGGAACCGTCCAGCTTGGCCTTATAGGCGGCCAGATCGGGGATTGGGCGGGTGGCAACGCCAGTTTCCATTGCGGCGCGGGCAACGGCCTTGGCAACCGTGCCGATCAGCCGCGGGTCAAACGGTTTGGGGATCAGGTAATCGGGGCCGAAGGTCAGCTTTTCCCCACGGTAGGCGGCGGCAGCCTCGGCCGAGGTGGTGGCCCGGGCCAGTGCGGCGATGCCTTCGATGCAGGCGATTTGCATCTCATCATTGATCTGCGTAGCCCCTACATCCAGCGCCGCCCGGAAAATGAACGGAAAGCACAGCACGTTGTTGACCTGATTGGGGTAATCGCTGCGACCGGTGGCCATGATCGCATCCGGCGCAACGCTTCGCACGTCTTCGGGGGTGATTTCGGGGGTGGGGTTGGCCAGCGCAAAGATGATCGGGCGCGGCGCCATGCGCGATACCATTTCCGGCTTAAGCACACCGGGGCCGGAAAGCCCTAAAAACAGGTCGGCCCCGTCAATCACGTCTGACAAGGTGCGTTTGTCACTGTCCTGCGCAAAGGCGGCCTTTTGCGGGTTCATTTCGGCTTCGCGGCCCACATGGACCAGGCCGTGAATATCACACAGCCAGACGTTTTCGCGTTTGACCCCCAGTTTCAGCAGCATGTTCAGGCAGGCAATGCCCGCAGCGCCGCCGCCGGTGCTGACCACCTTGATCTGGTCAAACGCCTTGCCCGCCACATGCAGCGCATTGGTGGCCGCAGCCCCAACCACAATTGCGGTGCCGTGCTGGTCATCGTGAAACACCGGGATGTTCATCCGTTCACGGCACAGCTTTTCAACGATAAAGCACTCGGGGGCCTTGATATCCTCAAGGTTGATCGCCCCAAAGGAAGGTTCCAGCGCGCAGACGATTTCGGCCAGTTTCACCGGATCGGATTCGTTCAATTCAATATCGAAACAGTCGATATTGGCGAACTTCTTGAACAGGACGGCCTTGCCCTCCATCACCGGTTTTGACGCCAGTGCCCCGATATTCCCCAGCCCCAGTACGGCAGTGCCGTTCGTGACAACCGCCACCAGATTGCCGCGTGCGGTGTAGCGCGCTGCAGTCGTCGGGTCGGTCTGGATTTCAAGGCAGGCTTCCGCGACACCCGGTGAATAGGCGCGTGACAGGTCCCGACCATTGGCCAAAGGCTTGGTCGCGCGAATTTCCAGTTTACCCGGCTTTGGGAACTCATGGTAATCCAGTGCTGCTTGCCGGGCGGTGTCGTTTCGTGCCTCGTCCATTCTATCCTCCGTGAAACTGGTTTAGCTTTAAACTATTCCGCAGTCCGATGGAATAGCCCGCAGCTTGCCATCTGCATGATGCTGGTTTTCAGGGCGCGTGCCGGGCGCGCAGCTTGCATCGGGCGTGGTCCGGGCGCAGGATCGTAAAAAACCGGATTGGAGGCTTTGATGTCCTTGCTGCAAGCTGCGCGCCAGGTGCGCGAGAACGCCTATGCGCCCTATTCCCGCTTTAAGGTCGGGGCTGCCGTTCGCGGCAAATCGGGAAAGATCTATCAAGGATGCAACGTTGAAAACGTTGCCTACCCTGAGGGCACCTGTGCCGAGGCGGGGGCGATTGCCGCGCTGATTGCCGCCGGCGAAACAGAAATCACCGAAATATGTGTTGTGGCGGATAGTGCGTCGCCCGTGCCCCCCTGCGGGGGCTGTCGTCAAAAACTGGCCGAGTTTGCGCGCCATGACGTGCCGATAACGCTGGCCACCACCGAGGGCGAGCGTCTGGATACGACCGTGGGCGCGCTGTTGCCGGGGCGGTTTGATATTTCCCATATGGATCGCGCCTGATGGATGCCCGTGCGATAATCGCCGGGGTGCGTGATGGCCAAATGCTCTCGGACGAGGCCGCGGCGTGGTTTGCGCGGGGGCTGGCCGATGGTGCGGTGTCAGACGCGCAGGCCGGGGCCTTTGCAATGGCGGTTTACCTTAAGGGCCTTGGCACCTCGGGGCGCGTGGCGCTGACCTTGGCGATGCGCGATTCCGGGCGCGTGCTGGATTGGCACATGCCCGGCCCGGTGCTGGACAAACACTCGACCGGGGGCATTGGCGACAGTGTGTCGTTGTTGCTGGCCCCGGCGCTTGCGGCATGCGGCGCCTATGTGCCAATGATTTCGGGGCGCGGCTTGGGCCATACCGGCGGCACGCTGGACAAGATGGAGGCGATCCCGGGCTATAAGACGGATCCCGGCGTTGAGGGTTTGCGCCGTGTCGTGGCCGAGGTGGGCTGTGCCATTGTCGGCGCCAGCGCTGACATTGCCCCGGCAGACCGAAGGCTTTACGGTGTGCGTGATATTTCCGGCACGGTGGAAAGTATTGACCTGATTACCGCCTCGATCCTGTCGAAAAAGCTGGCGGCGGGGCTGGAGGTATTGGTGCTGGATGTGAAGGTCGGCAGCGGTGCCTTTATGAAAACGCTTGCGGATGCGCGCGCGTTGGCCCGGTCATTGGTTGAGACGGCTAATGGCGCGGGCTGCAAGACCTCGGCGCTGATTACCGATATGAACCAATCGCTTGGCCATTCCGCCGGCAACGCGCTTGAGGTCTTGGAGGTGATGGAGACGTTGACCGGTACTGCGGTAAACGAAGCGCTTTGGGATGTGACGGCGGCGCTGGGCGGCGAGGCGTTGGCATTGGCGGGGATGGCCGCCGATATGGACGAAGGGGCGGCGATGATTGACGAGGCGCTGGAATCCGGGCGCGCGGCGGAAACCTTTGGGCGGATGGTGGCGCATCTGGGCGGGCCATCGGATTTTGTCGAACGCTTCCCCGACCGGCTGCCCTCGGCACCGGTGACGCGGGCGGTTTTGGCGCCGCGCCGGGGGTTCGTGCAATCCGTCAATGCCGAAGGCCTGGGCCATGCGGTCGTGCGGTTGGGTGGGGGGCGGCTGGTCGGGACGGACAAGGTCAACCCTTCGGTCGGGTTCAGCGGTTTGGCCTCGCTGGGGGAAGAAATGGATAAGGGCGAACCGATGGTGTTGATCCACGCCGCCACTGATGCCGCCGCCGAAGCCGCCGAGGCCGCCGTGCGCGCGGCCTATGTGTTGGGCGACACTGCCCCCGAAGAGCCACCGCTGATTCACGAACGGGTCAACTGATGGTGCGGGCGTTTCTGGTGGTGATGGATAGCGCCGGCATTGGCGGCGCGCCCGACGCGGCGTCCTTCTTCAACGATAGCGTGCCCGATACCGGCGCCAATACGATCGGCCATATCGCCATGGCCTGCGCTGCGGGGCAGGCCGACGAAGGGCGCAGCGGCCCGCTTTGCCTGCCCAATCTTGATGCGTTGGGGTTGGGGGCTGCAATCACGCTTGCCTCGGGGGGGGGTGCGCCGGGGCTTGGCGGCGTGCCCAAAGGGCTTTGGGGGGCGGCGACCGAAGTATCGAAGGGCAAGGACACCCCCTCGGGCCATTGGGAAATGGCCGGGGTGCCGGTGCCGTGGAACTGGACTTATTTTCCCAAAACCAGCCCCGCCTTTCCCGCTGATCTGACCGCCGAGGTGGCCCGGTTGGCCGGAACCGACGGGATCTTGGGCAACTGCCATGCCTCGGGCGTGCCGATCATCAATGAACTGGGCGAGGCGCATATTCGTAGCGGTTGGCCGATCTGCTACACCTCGGCGGATTCGGTGTTTCAGATTGCGGCGCATGAAGAAAGTTTCGGTCTGGACCGGTTGCTGCAGCTGTGCCGGGATATTGCGCCACGGCTGCATGCGATGAAGGTGGGTCGGGTGATCGCGCGGCCCTTTACCGGGCGGCCGGGCAGCTTTGCCCGCACCCCCAACCGGCACGATTATGCGATGGACCCACCCACACCCACCTTGCTGGACTGGGCTGCTAAGGCGGGTCGGGCAACCCACGCCATCGGCAAAATCGGTGATATATTTTCCGGTCGCGGCATTGGAAAGCAGCACAAGGGCAAATCTGATATTGACCTTTTCGAACATTTACTGGCGCTTGCGGACAGTGCTGAACCCCGCTCCTTGACTTTTGCCAACTTTGTCGAGTTTGACAGCCTTTATGGCCACCGCCGCGATGTGTCGGGCTATGCCCGCGCGCTGGAGTGGTTCGATACCGGCGTGGGGCGGTTTCTGGCACGGCTTCGCCCGGGCGATCTGGCAATTTTCACCGCCGACCACGGGAATGACCCGACCTGGACTGGCACCGACCACACCCGTGAACGGGTGCCGGTATTGGGCTGGGGTGCGGGTGTGAAAGCGGTCGGGCAGGTGGCATTTGTCGATATTGCAGCCTCGGTCGCCAGCCATCTGCGGCTGGACCAGACCGGGCCGGGAAGGAGCTTTTTGTGACCCTGCCCAAGGTTGAATTGCATCTGCATCTGGAAGGTGCCGCGCCGCCTGCGTTCGTGCGCGGTTTGGCGACTGAAAAGCGCATGGATATCAGCGGAATATTCGATGCGCGCGGCGACTATGCCTTCCGCGATTTTTGGGAGTTCCTGAAAGTGTATGAGGCCGCAACCTCAACGCTGACATCGCCTTCGGATTACGCCCGCCTGACCCGCGCTGTGCTGGAAGAAAGCGCCGCTGCGGGTGTGATCTATTGCGAAACGTTCCTGTCGCCGGATTTTTGCGGTGGCCGCGATCTGGGGGCTTGGCGCGAACACCTGCACGCAATCCGCGAAGCTGCCGATCTGGCCGAGCGTGACCTTGGCATCATTCTGCGTGGCATTGTAACGCCGATCCGTCACTTTGGCCCCGATAAAGCCCGCGAAACGGCGCTGTGCGCGGCGGAAACGGCGGGCGATTTCATTGTGGGTTTCGGGCTGGCGGGTGACGAGAGGGCGGGAAAGCCCAAGGATTTTTGCTGGTCTTTTGATCTTGCGCGCGAGGCCGGGTTGCGGCTGACCTGTCATGCGGGCGAATGGGGCGGCCCCGCCTCTGTCCGCGATGCGTGGCACGATTTGCGGGTGGAACGGATTGGCCACGGTGTGCGCGCGATCGAAGATTTGCGTCTGGTCGATGAACTGGCCGAAGCAGGGGTGGTGCTGGAGGTTTGTCCCGGTTCGAACATCGCGCTGGGGCTTTACCCGGATTGGCGCGCCCATCCGATAGCGGCGCTGCGCGACCGTGGCGTGAAGGTGACCGTTTCAACGGATGACCCGCCCTTTTTCCACACCACGATGACGCGCGAATATGAACAGTTGGCGCAGGCGTTCGACTGGGACGATAAGGTGTTTCAGGACATCGCCCGCGTTTCAGCCCGTGCGGCGTTCTGCGATGCGGACACAAGGAGCAAGATATTGAAAAAGCTGGAGAATGCGAATGACTGACCATCTGACAGTGGTGAATCACCCGCTGGTGCAACACAAACTGACATTGATGCGCGACAAGGCCACCTCAACCGCGGGGTTTCGTGGATTGCTACGCGAAATCAGCCTGCTGCTGGCTTATGAGGTAACGCGCGAACTGAAAATGACCACCATCAAGGTCAACACCCCGCTATGTGAAATGGACGCGCCAATTCTGGATGGAAAAAAGCTGGCGTTGATCTCAATCTTGCGGGCAGGTAACGGGCTTTTGGATGGGATATTGGAACTGATCCCGGCGGCGCGCGTGGGTTTCATCGGGCTTTACCGCGACCCCGAAACGCTGCGACCCGTGCAGTATTATTGCAAGGTCCCGTCCGAGTTGGAGGACCGCATCACGATTGTCGTAGACCCGATGCTGGCCACCGGCAATTCGTCGGTGGCGGCAATTGATCTGCTAAAGGAAAAGGGCGCGAAAAACATTCGTTTTCTGTGCCTTTTGGCCGCGCCCGAGGGCGTTGCCCGTATGAAAGAGGCGCACCCCGATGTGCCGATTGTCACGGCCGCGTTGGATAGCCATCTGGACGACCACGGGTATATCGTTCCGGGGCTAGGGGATGCGGGTGACCGAATGTTTGGCACTAAATAAGGTGATGGCGCTTTACTCGGCGGTCAGTTTGCGGCATTTTCCCACGGTCAAAAGGGGAATGTGATGTTACTGGGTAAGGCCGTTTTAGTGATTGCGCTGGTGTTGGGCGGCGGTATGGCCGGGGCTGGTCAGGCCAAGCTTGTCGATCCGCAAGAGATGCCGCCGGTGTCTTACCAGGCAGCGCAATTTGTCGATAGCGCAGGCTGTGTGTTCGTGCGCGCGGATGACGGCGCGACGGCCATTTGGACTGCGCGCCTTGGGCGCGACGGCGCGCAGATCTGCGGCTACCAGCCCACATTTGAACGTGCGGCGCAGGGCCAATCTGTTGCAAAGCCCTCGGTCGCGCTTGCAGCGACACCTGTTGCCACGGGTCAAATCGCGGGCAGGCGTAATCGGCATGCTTCACCCCTTAAAGCCTCGCGTTCGAGACCGACCATGGCGCCGATGATGGCGCAATCAGCGCCCTTGCGTTCCGCGCCGATGATACCCAAAGGCTACCGCCCTGCGTGGGACGATGACCGGCTTAACCCGAAACGCGCGATGGGTACGGCGGCGGGCAGGGCGCAGATGGCACAGGTCTGGACGGATGAGGTGCCGGCGCGGCTGCTTGGCGCCAACGCTGCAAAACACTAGCAGCCAGTTTCAACCGTTCTGGCAAAGCGACCATCGTTTCGCCTGATGCGCGCTCTTGGCTTTGCTTGCGCGCCTAACCGTCGCAGATAGCTTGCAGGGCAACCCAATCCGCATCATCCAGCGGGGGATGCGGAGAGGGCGCCCCCTTGAACGGGTCGGCCTCGATCAGGCCGAGGACGGTTTCGCCTGAGGGATCAACAGCGTAAGCATAGGGCGTGGCACTGACACCGGCCTGCTCGAACCGGGCCAAAAGCACGTCTTCGGCGGGGCGCGATGGGCGCACTGACAGCAGATCCACACCGTAGCCACGCAGGCTGTCTTGCGGCAGATTCCCGGTGGTCAATAGCCGGAAACTGGCCCGCAGACCTGCCCAACGCAGCACTTTGAGTAACGGATCCTCGGCAGGGGTGCTGGGTTCGGCGGCCAGAATATGACCTACGGCAACATCGGCCGAGTCGTTGTTTTCAATTAGATTGCGGCCAAGAACCGCAATGCGGCCGGGTAGCTGGCGCGCGCCTTTCAGCGCCTCGGGCAAGACAAAGATGGCCTCCAGATGCAGCCGCCCGGCCAGCTTTTCCAACGCCTTGTTGCCTGCCGGTGAGGCACAGGCGTTACCGGTAACGGTGGCCAGTTCTGCCAGTGCCGCGCGGCCAATCTCAATACGCTTTGCACTGGGGGCGACCGAGGACGCGTGGGTGATCAGCGCACCGGGCAGCCAAAATACCATCAAGGCAATGACCAGTAGCGCCGATCCGCCCAGTAACGCACCGCGTAGCCGCCCCGGATGCGGGCGGCGCGACTCGATGATGGTATGGACCTTTTCGATGGCGTTGATCATCGTGTCATCGGTCAGTTCCAATTCTTCGCCCGGCTCAGTTCCGGGCGCGTAAAGCGCGGGCCGTTCGCCGGGGTTGCGCCGAGTTACGGCGGGTAGCGACCAATGCGCCAATGCACGGGCCGATCGGTCATCTGATATGACCAAGGTGGCATCTCCGAATGATACGATGACCTCACGGCGCTGCGCCTCTGGCTGCTCGCGCCAGAGGCCGGGGCTTTCAAGCCGTTGGTATTCGGAAAGCGCGGTCATGCGCGGGCCTGTCTGCTGTTTTTCATTGCGCGCAGGATAGCGAAAGCAACGCGTGGGTCAATCGCGCGTCTGTCACCGCGCCACCGCACCTTGCAGATGGGCCCTGAAGGCGGATTGCAATGCCGTGCGACGGGCCTGCCGAAGGTTTTTCGCCGTATTTCCCTGCATTAGTGGTCACCCTTGTGGGTCGATCAGGCGCCCGATAACGCTTTGCCGGGTTACGCAGCGGCCGTCGGGTAGGCGGATCATGGGGTGTTCGCGCAAGATTGCCATCACCTCGCGCACCGGCACTTTGGGCCCGATCTGTGGCGCCTCTATGTCTGGCACGGCGCTGGATGCCACGGCGACATCGGCGGCGGTCAGCACACCCAACGGGTTCATATGGGCCACGAAATCAGCCACATAACCGTTGGCCGGCCTGGCAATGATGTCGCGTGCGGTACCAATCTGCACGATCCGCCCGCCTTCCATCAACGCAATCCGGTTACCCAGTTTGAACGCCTCATCCAGATCATGGCTGACAAAGATGATGGTGCGCTGCAGCTTGGCCTGAAGCGTCAACAGTTCGTCTTGCAGGCGTGCCCGGATCAGCGGATCCAGCGCGGAAAACGGCTCGTCCATCAGCAGGATGGGCGCTTCGGTGGCAAAGGCGCGCGCCAAGCCCACACGTTGCTGCATCCCGCCTGACAGCTCGGCAACCTTGCGATCACCCCAGTCCGACAGCCCCACCAGTTCAAGCTGCGCCGTGACCTTTTCGCGCCGTTTGGGTGCGGCCATGCCTGCCAGTTCCAACCCAAGCCCGACGTTTTCGCGCACTGTCCGCCATGGCAGCAGACCAAATTGCTGAAACACCATCGCGACCTGGGTCAGCCGCAATCGGCGCAGCGTGGCCGGGTTGGCGTGGGTAACGGTGGTCATTTCGGCGCCGTCACGGATTCGGACTTCGCCGCGGCACACCGGGTTGAGCCCGTTCACCGCCCGCAGCAATGTTGATTTTCCAGACCCCGAAAGGCCCATCAACACCAGAATCTCGCCCTCGGCCACGGTCAGCGAACAATCATGCACGCCTAGAATCTGGTGGGTTTCGGCGTCCACTTCCTCGCGCGACAGGCCCTTATCCATCAACGGCAGGGCGGCTTCGGGGCGATCGCCAAAGACGATGGAGACCCGGTCAAACTCTACGGCGGCGCTCATTTCCGGCGCTCCATTCTTAGCATTCGGTCAAGGATGATCGCCACCACCACAATGATCGACCCGCTTTCAAACCCAAGCGCTGCGTTGACCGAATTCAGCGCCCGCACGACCGGCACCCCCAAACCGTTCGCCCCGACCAGCGCCGCGATGACCACCATCGACAGCGACAGCATGATGGTCTGGTTCAGGCCGGCCATGATCTGCGGCAGGGCGTGGGGCAGCTCGACCTTCCACAGAACTTGGCGGGGGGTGGCGCCAAAGGCGGTTGCAGCCTCAAGCAGTGGTTGCGGAGTGCTGGCAATGCCCAGATGCGTCAGCCGGATCGGCGCGGGCAGCACAAAGATTACCGTTGCAATCAGGCCCGGCACCATACCGATGCCGAAAAACACGATGGCCGGGATCAGATAGACAAAGGTGGGCAGCGTCTGCATCAGATCCAGAACCGGCCGCATGGCAGCAAACAGCCGGGGCCGGTGCGCCGCCGCTATTCCCAGCGGCATGCCGACCGCCATGCACACAACCCCCGCTGAAAGCACCAGTGTCAGGCTTTCGGTCGTGGCTTTCCAATACCCCTGGTTCAGGATGAACAGCATCCCCGCCAGTACCAGCACGACGGTCTTCCAACTGCGTTGCAACACCCAGGTCAGCCCTACGAATACCGCCACGATCACCAGTGGATGCGGTGATTGCAGAACCCATAAGATTGCATCGATCAACCCTTGCATCGCCGCCGAAAGCGCGTCGAAAAAGCCGCCCGCGTGGGTTTTGAGCCAGTCGAAGGCAAGCTTCGCGCTTCGCCCGACGGGGATTTTGGTGGCAGTTAGCCAGTCCATGCGGTTCCTTTTCCGAATTTGGATCTTCGGGGGGGCCTTGCGGGGCCATCCCGTTGGATCGGGGGCATGCCCCCGACCGCGGGTGCCTGTTACTTCAGCGCGGCAGTCACGGCTGCCACCGCATCGCCACCATCTTTGGTCGTCACACCTTCAAGCCAAGGGCCCAGCACCTCGGGGTGCGCGGCAAGCCAGGCTTTGGCGGCGGCGTTGGGTTCAACCCCGTCGTTCAGGATCGCGCCCATGATTTCGTTTTCCATGGGCAGCGAAAATTCGAGATTTTCAAGGAGTTTGCCGGTATTGGGGCATTCGGCCACATAGCCTTTGCGCACATTGGTGGCAACTTCGGCACCGCCGAAATTGGGGCCAAAGAAATCATCGCCACCGGCAAGGTAGGTCATCTTGAAATTGGCGTTCATCGGATGCGGTTCCCAGCCCAGAAAGACGATCGGATCGCCGCCTTTGACGGCGCGTTCGACCTGCGCCAGCATCCCCTGTTCAGAGCTTTCCACAATATCGAACCCGTCCAGCCCAAAGGCGTTGCCGGTGATCATGTCAAGGATCTGGCGGTTGCCGTCATTGCCCGGCTCGATGCCGTAGATCTTGCCGTCCAACGCGTCTTTGTGCGCGGCGATATCGGCAAAATCCTTGATCCCCAGCGCGGCACCTGCCTCATTGGTGGCGAGGGTATATTTCGCGCCGACAAGGTTGACGCGCACCGTCTCGACCGTGCCATTGTCACGGTAGGGGGCAATGTCGGCCTCCATCGTTGGCATCCAGTTGCCCAGAAAAACGTCTACATCGCCGGTTGAAAGCGCCGAATAGGTCACCGGAACCGCCAACAGCTTGATATCGGTTTCGTAGCCAAGCGCGCGAAGCACGGTTGCCGTGACAGCCGTGGTGCTGGTGATATCGGTCCAGCCGACATCTGAAAGGACGATCTTGTCGCAGCCTTCGCCAAATGCAGTCGTTGCAAAGGCTGAAATGGCAAGCGCGGAAAACGCGGTCTTCAGTTTCATGTGACACTCCCTGTGCGTCGGTTGCAGGCTATGCGCCCGCGTATTTTTCCGGTTCAGAGGGCCGGGCCGAATGCCTGCCCTGGGTCGGTTCTTGATTGACGAGTCAATTAATTCACTACTACAACCAGATTGCAACAGTTTTCAGAGGAAAACATGGCACGGATCGCGGCAGAGCCTATCCGCCGGGCGGCAATCGTCAAGGCTACAATCCTTGAAATTGGCCGTACCGGGTCACTTGAGGTGACGGTGGCGCAGATTGCGGCGCGCGCGGGCATGTCTTCGGCGCTGGCGCATCATTACTTCGGCTCGAAAGAGGCGATCTTTGTGGCGGCGATGCGCCATGTGCTGACGGTTTTCGGCGCCGAGGTGCGTGGTGCGCTGGCGGCGGCCGCAGGGCCAAAAGGCCGGATCGAGGCGCTGGTGCGCGCCAGTTTCGGGCCGACGTCGTTTCGCCGCGAAGTGGTGGCGGCCTGGCTGAACTTTTACGTTCTGGCGCAGGCCGAACCCAAGGCGCGGCGTCTGTTGCAGATCTATCGTCAGCGGCTGAGGTCCAACCTGCTGCACGATCTGCGCCCCTTGGTGGGGGCGCGCGCCGAGGCCGTGGCCGAACGTCTGGGCGCGCTGATCGACGGTGTCTATCTGCGCGCGGCCCTTGCCCCTTCGGGTCTGAGCGCCGCAATTCCTGATCGCGCCAGTGCGACGGCGCTGGTGCTGGATTTCCTGGCGCGCGAACTGCGGCAGGGGGGTGATCAATGAACCCGTGCCTTAGCCCTGAATGCCTTAGGAAAAGCAAACGCTTTCCATCGGGCGACTGAACCCGCCCCGCCGCTGTCCATGGCGGGGTATTTTGCTGATCTGTGGCGCCGTTGATTGAGGCGTCAATCAATACATCTGAACGGAGACCACGATGATTGCCCAACCCAAAGCCAGCCATTTTGTCGATGGTGCCTATCTGGAAGATACGGCCGGCGCGCCGATCGAGGTGATCTATCCGGGCAACGGCGCGGTGATTGCGACGCTGTATGAGGCGACGCCAAAGGTGATCGAGGCGGCGCTGGCCTCGGCCAAGCGGGCGCAGAAGGCCTGGGCGGCGCTGCGCCCGGTCGAGCGGGGGCGGATTTTGCGCCGCGCCGCCGATATCATTCGAGACCGCGGTGCCGAGCTGGCCCATCTGGAGACGCTGGATACCGGCAAGCCGGTGCAGGAAACGCTGGTGGCCGATTGGCCCTCAGGGGCGGATGCGCTGGAATATTTCGCCGGGCTTGCACCCACGGTGACAGGTGAAACGATGCCGCTGGGGCGCGATTTTGCCTATACGCTGCGCGAACCGCTGGGGGTTTGTGTTGGCATCGGTGCGTGGAACTACCCCAGCCAGATCGCCTGCTGGAAGGCGGCGCCCGCGCTGGCGATGGGCAACGCCATGATATTCAAACCGTCCGAGGTCACGCCCCTTGGGGCGCTACGACTGGCCGAGATTTTCAGTCAGGCGGGGCTTCCTGCGGGGTTGTTCAACGTGGTGCAGGGGCGCGGTGCAGTGGGCAGCGCGTTGGTTGCCGATGCGCGGGTGGCGAAAGTGTCGCTGACCGGATCGGTCGGGACCGGGGCCAAGGTCTATGCCGCCGCCGCCCAGGGAATGAAACACGTCACGATGGAGTTGGGCGGCAAGTCGCCGCTGATCATCTTTGATGACGCCAGCCTGGAGGATGCGGTAGGGGCGGCCATGCTGGCGAATTTCTATTCGTCGGGGCAGGTTTGTTCAAACGGCACGCGGGTATTTGTGCAAAAGGGCTTGAAAGAGCGGTTTTTGGCGCGGCTGGCGGAACGGACGGCGGGTATCATTGCGGGCGATCCGATGGATGAGGCGACGCAGTTTGGCCCCCTGGTCAGCGCGGCGCAGCAAGAAAAGGTGCTGGGCTACATAGCCGGGGCCAAAGCCGAAGGTGCGCGGCTGATCTGCGGCGGCGGTATCGGTAACGCAGGGGGATATTTCGTAGAGCCGACGGTATTTGCGGATGTAACCGACGCCATGGTGCTGGCGCGTGAAGAAGTGTTCGGCCCGGTGATGGCGGTTCTGGATTTCGAGACCGAGGATGAGGCGGTGAGCCGCGCCAACGCCACGCAGTTCGGGTTGGCCGCGGGGGTCTTTACCGCCGATATGGCGCGCGCCCACCGGGTGATTGCCGCGCTGGAGGCGGGCACCTGCTGGATCAACGCCTATAACCTGACCCCGGTCGAGGTGCCTTTCGGGGGGGTGAAAGGCTCGGGCGTGGGGCGCGAAAACAGCCGCGCGGCGGTGGAGCATTATTCGCAGGTCAAATCGGTTTATGTGGGCATGGGGCCGGTGGACGCGCCCTACTGAGGGGTGTTCCAGGGCAGGCAGCCGGGCAGAGTATTTGCGCCAAAAAAAAGCGCGAAGGGAAGGCGGAATGGACGGGATGATGGCGGATTATGTAATCGTGGGGGCCGGATCAGGCGGGTCTGCCTTGGCCTATCGGCTGGTCGAGGCGGGCAAGCGGGTTGTCATTATCGAACATGGTGGCAGTGATGCGGGGCCGTTTATCCAGATGCCTGCTGCACTTTCCTATCCGATGAGCATGGGGCTATACGATTGGGGGTTCAAGTCCGAGCCCGAGCCGCATCTGGGCGGGCGGGTTCTGGCGACACCGCGTGGCAAGGTTATTGGCGGGTCATCCAGTATCAACGGAATGGTCTTTGTGCGCGGCCATGCGAAGGATTATGACCATTGGGCAGAGGCGGGGGCCGCGGGCTGGGGCTATGCCGATGTGCTGCCCTATTTCAAGCGGATGGAAAGCTGGCATGGCGGCCATGATGGTGGCTGCGCTGATTGGCGCGGCCATTCCGGGCCATTGCATGTGACCCGTGGCCCGCGCACCAACCCGCTGTTTGGCGCCTTTATCGAGGCAGGGCAGCAGGCCGGCTATCCGGTGACGTCCGATTACAACGGCGCGCAGCAAGAGGGCTTTGGCCCGATGGAGGCGACAATCTGGAAGGGGCGCCGCTGGTCTGCTGCCAATGCCTATCTGCGTCCGGCGTTGAAAAGCGGGCGATTGCAGATCATCCGGGCGTTCGCGCGCCGCGTGGTAATTGAGGCCGGGCGCGCGACCGGGGTCGAGGTCGAGCGTGGCGGCAAGGTCGAGGTGATCCTGGCCGGGGCAGAGGTTATTCTGGCCGCCAGCTCGTTGAACACACCGAAACTGTTGATGCTGTCAGGAATTGGGCCCGCCGCGCATCTGGCGCAGCATGGGCTGCCGGTGGTGGCGGATCGGCCCGGTGTGGGGGCCAATTTGCAAGACCATCTGGAAATCTACATGCAGTTTGCCGCCAGCCAGCCAGTGACGTTGTTCAAATATTGGAACCTTTGGGGCAAGGCGCTGATCGGGGCGCAATGGCTGCTGACCGGCAAGGGGTTGGGGGCCAGTAATCAGTTTGAGGCCTGCGCCTTCATCCGTAGTGCCGCGGGGGTGGAATACCCCGATATCCAGTATCATTTTCTGCCGATTGCCGTGCGCTATGACGGTAAGGCGGCGGCGGTGGGGCATGGTTTTCAGGCGCATGTCGGGCCGATGCGGTCAAAATCGCGCGGCACGGTCAGTCTGCGGTCAGCCGATCCGAAGGCGGCGCCGGTGATCCGCTTCAACTATATGAGCCACCCGGACGACTGGGACGAGTTCCGCAAATGCGTCCGCCTGACGCGCGAGGTGTTTGCGCAGCCAGTGATGGCCGCGTTCGTCAAGCATGAAATTCAGCCGGGGACGGGGGTGGAAACGGACGGTGGCATTGACGCCTTTATCCGCGAACACGCCGAAAGCGCCTACCATCCCTGCGGCACGGCCAGGATGGGGCGTGCTGATGATGCGATGGCGGTGGTCGACCCTGAATGCCGGGTAATTGGCGTTGAGGGGCTTCGGGTGGCGGATAGCTCGGTTTTTCCACGGATTACCAACGGCAACCTTAATGCCCCTTCGATAATGGTTGGCGAAAAGGCGGCCGATCATATCCTGGGCAAGGGTATGTTGGCCCCGCTGAATGCTACGCCCTGGCTGCACCCCCATAGCCGGACGCAGCAGCGCTGAGATTGAATATGACCCTTATAGCGTCGGGCGTAGGTTCAGATTTCCAGCTTCTCTGGGGCTGAACCTGCGAAAAATTATCCGAAATTGACCAGGGTCAAAGCTAGTAGCGACCTTTACGCGTAATCTGGGTGATAGGTTAACAAAAAGGAATACGAACATGTCGAATACCCCCCATGATATTTACGAAGATTTTCCGGGCGATGCCGAGAAAATTCAGGCGTTGAAGGTGCAGAATGCGCATTTTGAACGAATTTTCGATGAATATCATGAGGTGAACCGTGCCGTTCACCGCGCGGAAACCACGGTTGAGCCGGTCGAGCAACTTACCGAGGTTGAAATGCGCAAAAAACGTGCCGCCCTGAAAGACGAAATTGCCCGGATGCTGGCAGACGCCTGAGCCGTCCGGCCAGGGGTGCGGCCCCGGGGTGACCCGGGGCTATTTCAGGCGATGTCATAGGGTAAAAGGCCACGGCTGTCGGGGTTGATCGTCAGTCGCCGCTCTAACGGGGGGACTGATCGCTGATGGCAATCCTTGCGTTCGCAGATCCGGCAGGAGACGCCGATTGGCGCATAGGCCCGCGGATTTGAAAGCTCCATATCATCGGCATAGACCAGGCCGCGTGCGTGGCTGATTTCGCATCCCAGCCCAATGGCGTAGCGCCGCACCGGCGCGGTAAAGGACCCACCTGATTTCGACACATCGCGCGCAAGGCACAGGTAGCGCACCCCGTCGGGCGTCTCTGCCAGTTGCCGCAGGAAACGACCGGGCGTCTCAAACGCCTGATGCACATTCCACAGCGGACAGGCGCCGCCGAAACGCGCAAATTGCAACCGCGCCGCCGAATGGCGCTTGGTGATCGTGCCAGCCTGATCGACGCGGACAAAGTAGAACGGAATGCCCTTGGCGCCAGGCCGCTGCATGGTAGACAGGCGATGGGCTACCTGCTCGATCGAGGCGCCGAACAGGTCTGAAAGCCGCTCCAGATCGTGGCGGGTCGTGATCGCGGCTTCCAGAAAGATGCGGTAGGGCATTAGCGCTGCGCCCGCAAAGTAGTTGGCCAAGCCGATCTTGGCGATGGCGCGCGCGGTTTCAGATTGAAACCGGGCAAGGTCTAGCGTGGCTTCCAGAAGATCATTTTGAGTAATCAGCGCAACCTGATGCAATAGCTGAAATGCCTGCGTTGCTGTGCCCGCCCGCGCCGAAACCAACAGTTGTTTGTCATGCAACTGACGTAAGTGATCAATGTTCGAAAGCTGCACAGTGATCCCCTGCTTTGCCAACGCGTCGGTTGCCCGTTTGATGGGGTCAAGACGTTTGCCATCAGGGCTGGAAAAGCGTTCGGCGGCGCGGTCCACCGCGTCGATGTAATTGTCGCAATAGTGAAAGAAATCGCGAACCTCTTCCCAGGGTGAAATGGCCATGACCGAGCCTTCACGCCCAAGCGCCTCGTCTAGGCTGGCCAGCCGTTCATGAGTCTGGCGGTAGGCGCTGTGCAGTTCCAGAAAAGCACGGGCCAAGGCTGGGGCGTTCGAGGCGGTCAGGCGCAGATCGGCCAACGGTGGGGTGCTATCGGCAAAGATCGGGTCCGCCAGCGCCTCGCGCATGTCTGACACCAGGCGTTCCGCGTCACCTACAGAAAGCTCGGTCACATCCAACCCGAATTCGCTTGCCAAAGCCAGCACTACTGAGGCTGAGACGGGCCGATGGTTGTTTTCCATCTGGTTGAGATAGGGCAGCGAAACCCCCAAGCGGTCGGCAAAAACCTTCTGGGTCAGACCAAAGCGACTACGGGTTTCGCGCAGTTTCACGCCTGCATAGAGCTTTTGTGTGGCCATCGTTGCCCCCGGTTTGCTAAAGTTGTTCTAGCCTTTGCAAACTGCGTTCGTCAAACCCCAAGCGCGGCTAGAAGTGCCATTGTTCAGCGAATGGCAAAGGCGGATGCTGTTGATGAAGCCGGTATTGCCACGAACGGCAGCGCCGCATCCGATCATGGCCGCAATGTCATCCTGTCAAGGCAGATGGAACGACCTACCGCCACGGTGCCAGACCTTCAGCCTTGCGATGTGCGCCGCATGGGCGCTGCCAATGGCAATTTCGCCCGAGGCACCGATGGGCAGATAGCCAGGTTTACCGGAATCACGGCGTAGGTTTTGGTCAGGTCTCGCCACACGAACCCTGTGTTCAGGGTATCAATCGCGCCAATGGAGGGAGCCCTGTCACAGATGGTGACTCAAGCGCCACACGAAAATAAGGATTTATTGGTGAGCCGGCCGGGATCCGAACCCGGGACCTACTGATTAAAAGTCAGTTGCTCTACCAACTGAGCTACCGGCCCACACTGGGCGGTTCTCTATAAACCCAGCCGCGGCGGGTCAAGTGCTAAACAGCAGAAAAAGCACCTACTGGCAAAATCTTTGCGGGGGGCGTATAGCGCGGCGGATGGAAAACACGCGCGCACCCTTGGGTCTGCCCTTCATGAAAATGCACGGGCTTGGCAATGACTTCGTTGTAATTGATGCCCGGTCGGATGGTGTCTTGCTGACGCCGGCATTGGTGCAGGCATTGGGGGACCGGCACCGGGGCGTGGGGTTTGACCAACTGGCGTTGATCGAGACGGCGGCGGGGGCTGACGCGCGGCTGACCTTTTATAATTCGGACGGATCCGTCAGTTCGGCCTGCGGCAATGCTACCCGGTGTGTGGCGCGCTATCTGATGGACGGTTCGGCAAGCGCCAGCGTCAGGCTACAGACCGAACGGGGGCTACTGCTGGCCGAGGATGCCGGGGGTGGGTTGACCCGCGTGAATATGGGCGCGCCGCTACTGGATTGGGCAGCGGTGCCGCTTTCCGGCCCGATGGAGTTGCTGCATCTGCCGATTGCGGGCGATCCGGTGGCCGTGGGTATGGGCAATCCACACTGCGTGTTCTTTGTGCCAGATGCCGAGGTGGTCGATGTCGCCGGGCGCGGGGCAGAGATCGAACACCACCCCGCGTTTCCGCAGGCGACCAACGTTGAATTTGCTTCGGTGATCGGGCCGAATCATCTGCGGATGCGGGTTTGGGAACGCGGCACGGGTATTACGCTCGCGTGCGGGTCTGGAACCTGCGCCACGGTTGTTGCGGCGCATCTGCGCGGCCTGACCGGGCGGTGTGTGACGGTCGACGTGGATGGCGGCACGTTGACCATTGATTGGCGCGATGACGGGGTCTGGATGACAGGCCCCACCGCGCATGTGTTCAGCGGCACGCTAACCGCTTCGTTCATGGCCGCGCTATGAAGGCGCCGGTTTTTGCCACGCTGGGTTGTCGCCTGAACGCCTATGAAACCGAGGCGATGAAAGAGCTGTCGGCCGCCGCCGGTATCGAAAACGCCGTGGTGGTGAATACCTGCGCCGTAACCGCCGAGGCCGTGCGCAAGGCCAAGCAAGAGATCCGCCGTCTGTCGCGCGAAAACCCCGGCGCCCAGATCATCGTGACCGGTTGTGCCGCCCAGACCGAGCCTGAAACCTTTGCCGTGATGCCCGAGGTGGCCCGCGTGATCGGCAACCACGAGAAAATGCAGGCGGCAACCTGGCAGGGGCTGAAAGCCCCCGACATGATCGGTAAAACTGAAAAGATCCAGGTCGATGACATCATGTCCGTGCGCGAAACGGCGGGTCATCTGATTGACGGGTTTGGCCGCCACCGCGCCTATGTGCAGGTGCAAAACGGCTGCGACCACCGTTGCACTTTTTGCATTATCCCTTACGGGCGTGGCAATTCACGCTCTGTGCCTGCCGGTGTTGTTGTTGAACAGATCAAGCGGCTGGTCGGCAAGGGCTTTAACGAGGTGGTGCTGACCGGGGTTGACCTGACATCCTGGGGGGCTGATCTGCCGGCCCAGCCCCGCTTGGGCGATCTGGTGATGCGGATCTTGCGGCTGGTGCCGGATCTGCCGCGGCTGCGCATCTCGTCGATCGACAGTATCGAGGTGGACGAGAGCCTGATGCAGGCGATTGCGACCGAGCCGCGCCTGATGCCGCATCTGCACCTGTCGCTTCAGGCCGGGGACAACATGATCCTCAAACGGATGAAGCGGCGCCATTCACGCGAAGATGCGATTCGTTTTTGCGAAGAGGCGCGGGCGCTGCGCCCCGGAATCCTGTTTGGCGCCGATATCATCGCCGGTTTCCCGACCGAGACCGAGGCGATGTTTGAAAACTCGGTCAGGTTGGTCGATGAATGTGGCCTGACGTTCCTGCATGTCTTTCCGTTTAGCGCACGCAAGGGCACGCCTGCCGCGCGGATGCCGCAGTTGCAAGGCCCTGTGGTCAAGGACCGGGCGGCGCGGTTGCGGGCGGCGGGGGATGCGCGGCTGGCGCAGCATCTGGCGGCCGAGGTTGGCCAGCGCCGCGTTATCCTGACTGAAGGGCCGCGCCTTGGCCGGACCGAGCATTTCACCGAAGTGGCCTTTGACCGCGACATGCCCGAAGGCACGATCCTGACGCTGCCGATCATCGGGCAGAATGGCACCCGGCTATTGGCATGATCGCCAATTTTGGTCAGCGACGGATATTTACGCCACATCGCCCCCATAGGGGTTTCGTTTTCCGCGTCAACGGCTAGCTTGTCGCCATGCTGCGGATCAATGACACCATCTCGATTGCCGACTGGGAATTGTCGGAAAATTTTACCCGCAGCCAAGGGCCGGGCGGGCAGAACGTCAACAAGGTGGAAACGGCGGTTGAACTGCGCTTTGAGGCGGATCGCTCGCCGCATCTTTCGCCCGCGGTCAAGGCACGGCTGAAACGCCTTGCGGGGCGGCGCTGGACAGTAGACGGTGCAATTGTGATCCGGGCAGAGGAAACACGCAGCCAGTTGCGCAACCGCGAACTGGCCCGCGAACGGCTGGCGCAGTTGATCAGCGCCGCTTTGGTAGCGCCCAAACGCCGGGTGCCCACAAAGCCGACGCTGGGAAGCAAGAGGCGGCGGCTTGCGGCCAAGGCGGTGCGCGGCGAGGTCAAGGCATTGCGAGGGAAGGTGGACGATGACGACTGATCTGATGGCGCGGCGGGCGCGGTTACTGGGGCCGAATGTGCCGACATTCTACGACAGGCCCGTGCATATTGTGCGCGGCGAGGGGGTCTGGCTGTGGGATGCCGAAGGGCGCCGCTATCTGGATTGCTACAATAACGTGCCGCATGTGGGCCACTGCCACCCGCATGTGGTTGAGGCGATTGCGCGGCAAGCGGCAACGCTGAACACCCATACGCGCTATCTGCACGAGGGAATTCTGGATTACGCCGAACGGATCACGGCGAAATTTTCGCATGATCTGGCGCAGATCATCATGGTCTGCACCGGCTCTGAGGCGAATGACATCGCGTTGCGCATGGCACAGGCAGCGACCGGCCATACCGGGCTGATCGCCACCGATAACACCTATCACGGCAATACCACGGCGGTCAGCCACCTTTCCACCCGGCGCCCGCCGATTGGGGGGTATCCGCCCCATATCCGCCGGGTTCCCGCGCCGGACAGCCTTGCACCGCTGGGGGGCTCGCTTCAGGCGCAACCGCAGCAGTTCGCGGCCAACGTGGCCCGCGCGATTGAGGAGTTGCAGGCCGCAGGGCATGGCTTTGCCGGGCTGATGCTGTGCCCGATTTTTGCCAATGAGGGCACGCCGGGTATCGCGCCGGGTTTCCTGGACGCCACCGCCGAGGTGGTGCGCCGTGCCGGTGGCTTGTTGCTATGTGACGAGGTGCAGCCCGGGTTTGGCCGTGTTGGCAGCCATTGGTGGGGGCATGAGTTTCTGGGGTTTGCGCCCGATGTGGTGACGATGGGCAAGCCGATGGGCAACGGCCATCCGGTTGCCGCTGTGATCACCCGCCCCGATATCATGGCCGCCTTTCGTGATGCCTTTGGTTATTTCAACACCTTTGGCGGCAATCCCGTGTCTTGTGCCGCCGCCAGCGCGGTTCTGGATGTGATCGAGCGCGAAGGTCTGGTGGAAAACGCGCGCGACGTGGGGGCCTATCTGCTGGGTCTACTGCGTGGCCTTGACCACCCCGCAATCCATGACTGCCGGGGTTTTGGTCTGTTTTTCGCGGTGGAGTTCGCGCGGGACGGTCAACCCGCCCCCGATATCACCGCCCGCGTGGTCGAGGCGATGCGCGACCGTGGCATCTTGTTGGGCAGAGGCGGGCGCGCGCAGCACATCCTGAAAATCCGCCCGCCGATGCCGTTTTCGCGCGCCCATGCCGATGAGGTCGCCCAGACCCTTGCCGAAGTCTTGACGGAGATCCCCGCATGATCACCGATGCCCACGCCCATGCCATGGCCCAAAGCGCGCTGGCCCATTGGGGTGATGCCGCGATGCCGCCCCGACTGGTCAAAAACCGCGAGAACATCGTTTTTGATGTAGTGCTGAAAACCGGCCAGCGGGTGGCGCTGCGTCTGCACCGCCCGGGCTATCAAAGCCGCGACGCGATCCACTCTGAACTGGTCTGGGCGGGCTTGCTGGCCGATCAGGGCCTGCCGGTGCCGCGCCCGGTTGTGGCGGTCAACGGGCAGTTGACCGGCGATGCCGACGACCGGGTTGTGTCTTGTGTCGAATGGTTGGCTGGTGATCAGATTGGTGCCGCCGAACAGCCCCTGCACGGCAGCGCCGCAGATCAGCGGGCATTGATGTTTGACGTGGGGGCGCTGGCTGCAAGGCTGCACAACGCCACAGATGCAGCGGGTGACGCTGAGGGCTATCAGCGCGTCGACTGGGATGCCGAGGGTTTTTTGGGCCCCAACCCGCACTGGGGCCGCTACTGGGAAAACCCCACCCTGCGCGATGCAGAACGTGCGACCTTGAAAGCCGCCAGTGACCTCGCGCGCGCCCGGCTGACGGCCTTGCGCAACAGCGCCGACTATGGGGTGATCCATGCCGACATGCTGCGCGAAAACATCCTGCGCGGCCCTGCCGGGTTAAGCCTGATCGACTTTGACGATTCTGGCCGGGGTTTCCGGCTATATGATTTGGCGACCGCCTTGGTTCAAAGCCTGGAAGAGCCGCATTTGCCGCAAATTGCCGAGGGGCTGGTAGCCGGCTATCGCAGCCAGCGCGCCTTTGACGATGAGGCACAGGGGCATCTGGCGCTGTTTGTGATGCTGCGGACATTCGCCTCGACAGGATGGATCATCAGCCGCGCCGCGCCGGATGATCCACGCCTGCGCTTTTATGCCGAACGCGCGTTAAGAATGGCACAACACGTCTTGGCCGGGACCGCCCCTTGGGAATGATCCAAACTATCATTCGGTCCCCACAATGGGTTTCGCCCTGATGAGCCAAGCCCGTGGCCGCGCGAAGTTAAGAGACTGCGGAAGCAGGATTTTTTGGCACGATGACTGAGGAAATTCTGAATGAAGATGACAAGATATAGCGACGCTCAGATCCTTGCGATCCTGCGCCAGGCCGAAGGTGGTGGGCCGGTGGCCGAGCTTTGCCGTGAACATGGCATGAAGCCATTGCCCGGCAGGTAAGTGCCTGCAAACGCCAAGAGGGAATGCGTCGTTTTACATCTAAGGATGTCTCTCGCATTGCAAGGTTTCCGCCGATCTGTTCCGTCGTCAGGTATCAGCTTGCTAGCATCTATCCGGCGTCACCGGTTGATGGTGCGCCGAAATGGGAATTCCGCGTGGTAAGCCTCAACAAATGGTCGGCCTCAGTAGGCCATTATAAAGGCCAGGTTTCTTACACACCGGAGTTTGCCGGTCGGTACGCCTCGATGGTCGTCTTGCAATTCTTGCCTCGCCCCCAAGCGTGAGCGCGGAACCCCTCGTTTCTGTTCAGCATCGCCCAGATGATCCGGGCGTTCTTGCCCTCCCGACCGTCGCCCACGGCCGCAACAACAGCTGTCGCCGTCATGGGGCCGACTCCACTGATGCGCATAATCCGGCGGCAATCCTGATTGGACTTGAAGACCGCGTCGATCCGGCGATCAAAGGCCGTAATCCGAGCGTCGACCTGCGCCAAAAAGTCAAACAGCTCGCCAATAATCTCCCGGCTCATTGCGGTCAGCCCATTGGTCTGGTCCTCAAGAATTCCAGGGATGGCGCGCCGCGCGCGACCTATCGACAGCGCAATCGGTATGCCGCGTTCCAGCAACAGACCGCGCATCTGGCGCACCAGTGCAGCCCTGTGATTGACAAGGCGGCGGCGCACCCGATGCAGGGCCTGAATGTCTTGCTGCTCCTCGGACTTGGCAGGCACGAACTTCATGTTCGGCAGCATCAGGGCAGTGCAGATGGCCTCTGCATCGTTCTGGTCATTCTTCTGATGCTTGACGAAGGGTTTGACATATTGCGGCGCGATTACCTTAACCGTATGGTCAAGCCATTCGAACTGCCTCTGCCAGTAGAAGGCCCCTGTGCAGGCTTCGACACCAATGACAAAAAGGCTCCAGCTCCGTAATTTTGGCCAGCAGTCCTTCTCGGCGTATGCGGCACTTCAATTACGGCCAGCCCATCAGTATCGGCTCTGCGTGACTGAAACACGCTCTTGGCCAGGTCAATTCCAACGAATGCAACGGTCATATCTCTCTCCATTCTGCTGCGTCACACCCGCAGCGTTACTGATGGCGAAGAGACATCCATCCCATTAAGTGGCGGGCCAAGTATGGCGGTATGGATGCGTCGATAGATTGCTCAGACCACAGAGATAGTTCGGTCTGTTTGAACAGGTTCGGGGCGTTTCGTAAGTGGATTTCCACCTTGGTTATATTGCCGCCGATACCAGCGTCAGCGGGTTGAAGTAGGCCTGATCCGGAGCTTTGCCGTTAAGCGATGAATGCGGACGTCGGTTATTGTAGAAGCCCAGATAGCGCGCGATCAAGTCGCGGGCCTCGGAGAAGCTGGCAGAGGCCCGCAGGTAGACCTCTTCGTATTTGATGGTCTGCCAGCGGCGATCGACAAAGATATTGTCGCGCCAGGCTCCCTTGCCGTCCATGCTGATCCTTATCTTCTGCGCAGCCAGCACCTTGATGAAATCGGTCGATGTGACCTGGCTGCCCTGATCGGTATTGAAGATCCCCGGCTTGCCGTGTCTGGCCAGCGCTCCTGCGACAGCTTCGATGCAGAAGTCGGCCTCTAGCGCAATTGATATCCGCCAGGACAGCACCCGCCGGGTGAACCAGTCCAGCACGGTGCCCTCAAATAGCTCAAGCGCCCGGCGCGCTTCTGCCGGGGTCTTGTTGCCGAGCGAGGAGTGCGGCCTGACGTTGTTGTAATCGTCGCGCCACAGCGCCAGCATTTGGCGGGCGTCAGCGAAGGTGTCGAATGGCTCCTCGTTCAGGCACTCATCCCGCAGGCGTAAGCATCCGGCGTAGGCCACGGCGAGGTCAGCGCGTTTGTCGGCGCTCCATTCCGATGATCTCTTGCAGGTTATCGATACCGAACGGAGTGAAGGCGATGACGCTGTCGTCGCGGGGGCCGTAGCCCCAGATCACGCCATCTTCGGTTTCCATATCGATGGCGAGATCGAAGATCCGATCGACAGTTTCGCCCAGTTCGGCTGCAACGCGGTCGAGGGTCTTGACGGCATACACCTTGTTCAACTGCATGGTCATGCCGCCTCAGCGAGGGGGCGGGTTTTCCAGTTCCATGGTAGAAGTTCATGGATGCGCGAGACGGGCATGTCGGGCAGCCGGGCGAGGACATCGGCAAGCCAGGCCTGTGGGTCGATGTCGTTCATTTTGGCCGTGACGATGAGGGTATACATGGCGGCGGCCCGCTCACCGCCGCGCTCGGAACCCGCGAAGAGCCACGACTTTCTGCCCAAGGCTATCCCGCGCAGGGCGCGTTCGGCCGCATTGTTCGTCAGGCAGATGCGCCCGTCATCAAGGAATGCCGTGAAGGCTTTCCAACGGCCATCTTTCTCGAACATGTAGTTGATCGCCTTGGCCACCTTGTTGTGCCTGGACAGTTTCGCGCGCTCTTTCTGCAGCCAGTCATGAAGATTATTCACCAAGGGACGGGACAGGACCTGGCGGGCGGCAAGGCGGGCAGCGGCATCCAGCCCATGGATGTCACGTTCGGTGTCGAAGATGGCGTCGATCCGTTTCACCGCTTCCAGAGCGACCGGCGAGATCTGATGGGCGGGTTTGCCCTTTCGCACCTTCCTGGCAATATCCGCCAACTCGAAGAACTTCCGGCGCGCATGTGCCCAGCACAGCGCCCTGGTCACCGGCCCCGCATCTCGGTCGGCGCGATAGAGATCGTTGTATCCGCCATAGGCGTCCATTGCCCGGCAGTGGTTTGCTTGCAAACCATGAGAGGGGGCTTGCAGCACGCCTTGCCATCCGGCCAGGTGCTGATTGGGATTGGTGGCCGCGCGATCACGGGAGAAGCGGAAGATCGCGGCCGGTGGCGCTCCCCCATTCCGTTCGCCACGCACATAGGTCCAGAACCGGGCTTTCTTCGCGCCACCCCGCGCCAGAAGTGGCACGGTCGTGTCATCCGCTGCCCGGCAGGCGATTTGCAAGGCAAATCTGCCGAGAGGGGCCATGCAGGCGGTGACCGGCGCGCACATGGGTCTCGATCAAGGCATGGATTGGCTGCAACGCGACAGCGGCAAAGCGTCCGGGGGACGGTTTGAGGCGGGAACGGGCGGAGCCCCGGGAACTTCTCGCGCACGATCTGCCCTTTCGGGCTTTTGCTACGCAAAACCCTGCCGGGTAACAGATCACCTTCCACTGCCGCGGGATCACCTCCAGCGTCTCGCTCGCCATTGTTCTGGAACCAATGGCGCACAATGCCTCGCCATCCTCGCCCATCTTCACGATCCTATCCGAGCCACGGCAGGTGCAGGCGGCAGGTGCCTCGACAACAACCTGCTCGCGCGGCCCCTCTCGTCGCTGCAAGCAGCGACTGCCGGGCAACGGGTGCTCGGGGAACGGCTTGCGCACAGGTGGACGGCGCGTGAAGGCACGCACCGTGGTGGTGGCTTTGTCGGTCGCTTGTTCTGCGGCCAGGGCATCTTCGGTGGCCGCCGCTTCCAGTTCTTCAAGCTGCAATTCCAACTGATCGATCAGCCGGGCGCGTCGTTCTGACGAGATACCGTATTTGTCACGGCGCAGCCTGGCGATCTCGAGCTCCTGGATCATCGC
>NZ_JBLJBV010000061.1:0-4129 GCF_047638075.1 Phaeovulum sp. | reverse complement strand
ACCCCTGCGGCGGATCAGGCGATCCGTTATTTCACCACCCGCATCCGCCATGAAATCGGCGCGATGGCCGCCGATCTGGGCGGGCTTGATGCGATCGTCTTTACCGGCGGTATTGGCGAACACTCTGTCCGGGTGCGCGCCGATGTGCTGGCGGGGTTGGGGTGGCTTGGGATGACGCTGGACAGGGCTGCAAACCAACGCCATGAGCGGATCATCAGCCTTGGGGCCGCCACGCCGCAGGCGCTGATCATCCCGACAGATGAGGAAATGGTGATCGCCCGGCACAGCCTGGCCCTGCTGGCCCCCCGGCCGGTCGGATAACGCCGCATGCCCCATGCTCGGGCCACCAAGGCGCTGCGAACGTTTCGCCCTGGCTTGCGCTTTGCGCTGCACTGGCTTGCCGTCCGCGACGGGGGAAATGGCAGCGCGGTCGCACGGGCCAAACCCTTGGGCGCGGCAGGGGATCAGGCCCGCGAAAGCCTGATCGTCAAACTGCTGCCCGCCACCCCCGAAGGCCGTGCAAAACTGACGCGCGAATTTGCCCGCCAAAGCGTGGCCAGCGCGGCGATGAACGGCACTGATCTGCGCGTGCCGCGCCCGATGTGGCTGGGCGATACCCTCGCCGCCGCGATCTATGAGGATGCGGGCGGCAAAACCCTGTCGCAGCTTTGGGCGGGGCTGGCGACCCCTGCCGACGGCGCCCCCCTGCTGCACGCCGCCGGGCGCTGGCTGCGCGCCTATCACACGCTGAGCGCGCGGGCAGCGCCGTTTTCACCTGCCCCGCATCTGAACTGGCTGCTCAAAGGCGTGGCCGCACACCGCGCGGGGCAACGCACCATCCCCGAGTTTACCCGCCTTGAGGCGCAGATCCCCGCGCTTCACGCGCTTGCCAAGGCAAGCCACGGCCAGCCCAACACTCGCGCCATCACCCACCGCGACTTTCACCTGCGCAATCTGATCCAGCGGCGTAGCGGTCAGACCTTCGGGTTCGACTTTGAGAACGACGCCGAAGACGAGGCCCTGCGTGACAGTGCCTTTTTGCTGAACGATGCGCTGATCCACTGGCCCGGCCCCTGCCCCGACCCGGCGGATTTTGCGCCCGCGATGGCCGGGTTTCACGCCGGATACGGCGCGCCAGCGGCTGCCCCTGCGGTCTGCGCCTTCTTTCAAAAGTTCGCAGCACTTAACGCCTGGGCCAAGCTTGGCACCCAACCCGCCAGTGGGCCCGCACGGCGGCGCCGGTTGGCCTGTCTGATTGCGCTGGCCGAAACCGGGCAGGCGTTGCTGCACCCCTGACCGCATCCGCAGCGCCGGCTCACGCAAAACTGACGCCCGCCCCACGCCAAAAACCGCCCGCATACTGCGCCCGCGCTTTTCTTGGCCAAGCAGAACGGCTAGAGTTCGCTCAAATCAGTGCAAAGCGCCCCTCGGGGGGCTTCGCTGTGTTATGGGGCAAAGGCGGCAGGCCTGCTCGCGACGGGCGGATGGGGTCAGACGCGGATAAATCCGCGCGAAAGGGGCAAAGATGGCAAGGCAGGGATTCACAGGGTTGGTGCTGGTGCTTGGCTGCGGGCTTTTGCTTGCGGGGTGCGAAGAGGGGGGGCAGCCTTTCGGATTTCTCAAGGGCAAGACGACCGCCGAAGGCACCGAAGGCAGCGCCGCATATTCTGCAACCCGGCTGGTTGAACGCGACGTCGAGGCACCCGAGGTCTTTTCGGTCAGTGATCAGGGCCTTTGGGACGGGCGCCCCTCATTGGGCGGGGTCTGGGTCGCACATCCGGCGGTCAAAGACCCTGAACGCGTGATCATCCGCAACACCACCAACGGCAAATTCGTGATCGGCGCGCTGTTTCGGCGTGAGCGCGAAAATCCGGGGCCAAAAACCCAGGTCTCGTCAGACGCCGCCGCAGCGTTGGGAATGCTGGCCGGGCAACCGGCCGCGCTCTCGGTGGTGGCGCTGCGCCGACAGGACGTTGCCGCCGACCCGCAAACCAAGGGCGCCCCGGCCCTGCCCGCCCCTGAAAAAATTGAAACCAAGCCGATTGACGATCTAGGCACCAAAACCGCCGCGGCACCCGTTGCCGCCGGCATCAAGCCAAGGGCAAAACCTGCCGTCAGGCCCAAACCGCCCGCCGCAGCAGCCCCCGCCAACACCCCCGCCGCAAGCGGCCAATTCTATATCCAGATTGGCATTTTCAGCGTCGAGGCCAACGCCAAAGAGGCGGCAGACCAGCTTTCTGCTGCGGGCATTTCATCGTCGGCCAAGAAAGAAACCAGTCAGGGCAAGACCTTCTGGCGCGTTCTTGCAGGCCCCATGGCCGAAACTGACCGTGACGCCCAAATGACCACGGTCAAGGGCCTTGGTTACCCCGACGCCTATATCGTTTCCAACTGAGGAGCCCACACCCATGGCCCCAACCCCCATGACCCGCCCCAAAGCCCCCCGCTTTTTTTACGCGGTCCTGGCGCTGGCGTTTGCCAGCCTGCTGGCTGCGCTGCCTGCCGGGGCGTTTGAAACCCATGCCCGCGCGGCCTGGGTCTATGACATGACGACCGACACCGTGCTGCTGGACAAGAACGCCGATGTGGCGCTGCCGCCTGCGTCGATGTCGAAACTGATGACGGTGAACATGCTGTTCGAGGCGCTGAAAGATGGCCGCGTCAGCCTTGATACGCGGTTCCCGGTCTCGTCCAAGGCCAAGGCGATGGGCGGCTCGACGATGTTTTTGAATGAGCGCGACCGACCCACGGTCGACGAATTGATCAAGGGTATCATCGTGCTGTCGGGCAATGATGCCTGCGTCGTGGTGGCCGAAGGGCTGGCCGGGTCTGAGGCGGCTTTTGCCAATCAGATGACCGAACGGGCCAAAGCGCTTGGCATGGACAATTCCAGCTTTGCCAACGCCTCGGGGTGGCCAGATCCGGGGCAACGGATGTCAATGCATGATCTGGGCATCGTCGCGGTGCGGCTGATCAAGGAATTTCCCGAACTTTACAAGGATTTCTCGATTACCGAATACCCGTTCGACAACCGCGCCCCCGATAACCGCCATAACCGCAATCCGCTGCTGAAACTGGGGATCGGCGCTGACGGGCTGAAAACCGGCCACACGTCCGAGGCCGGTTACGGGCTTGTCGGGTCAGCGGTGCAGGGCAACCGGCGCATTGTCTTTGTCATCTCGGGTCTGGAATCCGAGGCTGCCCGCGCCCAAGAGGCCGAGGCGATCGTGAACTGGGCGTTTCGTCAATTTGTTTTGAAACAGGTGGCCACCAAGGGCACGAAACTGGCGCAGGCGCCGGTCTGGCTGGGCAGCACGGATAGCGTCGGGTTGGTCGTGGGCGAAGATCTGTCATTGCTGTTGCCCGCGCTTGCCGCGGGTGAGGTTACCGGCGAGGCCACTTTCTCTGGGCCGATCGCCGCGCCGATTGCCGAGGGGCAGGAACTGGGCCAACTGGTGATCACCCTTCCCGGCATGCCCGACACGCGCGTGCCGCTGCTGGCCGAAACAGCAGTGCAGAAAGGCGGCTTCATGGTGCATATGAAAACCGCGCTGGCCCATGTTGCAAAACGCGCGCTGGAAGCACTGGGCAGTTAAGGCATGTTCATCACCTTTGAAGGTATTGACGGGTCGGGAAAATCAACCCAGGCACAGCTTTTGGCGGCGCATCTGCGCGCATCAGGGCAAGACGTGATCGCCACCCGCGAACCCGGTGGCAGCCCCGGTGCCGAGGAAATCCGCGCGCTGGTGCTGGAAGGCAATCCCGACCGCTGGTCCGCCGAAACTGAGATATTGCTGTTCACCGCCGCCCGCCGCGACCATCTGGAACGCACCATCGCCCCCGCCCTTGCCGCCAACCGCGTGGTGATCTGCGACCGTTTTGCAGATTCCACGCGCATGTATCAGGGGCTGACGCGCGGCGATCTGCGCCCCACCGTCGATGCGCTGCACCAGATGATGATCGGCCTTGAGCCCGACCTGACCTTCCTGATCGACATCGACCCCGCTGAGGGGCTGGCCCGCGCCCGCGCCCGCAACGGCCATGAAGAACGGTTTGAGGATTTCGGGCTTGGGATGCAGGTCAGGATGCGCGCCGGTTTTCTGGCGCTGGCAGATGAATTTCCCGCCCG
>NZ_JBLJBV010000060.1:0-9797 GCF_047638075.1 Phaeovulum sp. | reverse complement strand
TATGGTCGCCTAGTCGTTGAACAAATCACCCTCCGGTAAACCCGGGGCGGTTCAATGCAGGCTGCCGAAGCGGCTCCGAAAAGTGCTGGAGGATGGCACGTTGTTCTGTTCATCAATGATCAGTCCCGACAGCACGCCTTTCTGTTTCAGCACGGCGCGCAAGGCTTCGAGCAGTTCGGCGTCCGTGAAATGCTGACTGCGCGCGTCGACGATTTCGCGCGCGCGCAGGAAGAGCACCTCGTCCACAATGGCGGGGTAGGCGCCCTCCGCCCGGATCCACATCTCGCGCGGGTTCACCACCCGGCGCTGCTTCAGCTTGAAGGACACCTTGTTGTAGACGTTGTTGCCGATGTATTTTTCGTTGGTCAGGAGCTGGTGAACGGAGGCCCGGGACCACGGCCGCTCAAGATCCGTCTGATGCCCCTCGGCATTCAGGGTTTCCGCAATCTCACGCTCGGTGCGGCCATCCTCGACGAACATTCGGTACATGCGGCGCACGACATCCTGTTCCTGCTCAGGGCCCGGAACAAGCACGACACGGTCGGTCTGAAGGCTCTTCTGCTCGCCGCGGGATAAAGCCCCCTTCGGGTTGCCGTGTTCATCGATCAGCACCCGACGCAGGCCGTAACCAGCCGCGCCGCCTTGGCGGTATCCAAGCTCCACCAGACGGCACTGCCCGGCAAAGACCTTCACTGAAAGTTCGCGGCTGTATTCGCCTGCCATCACCCGCTTGACGGTTTTCAGAAGGTTGGAGCCGATGCTGCCGTCGTTTTCGAACTGCTCACCGCAATAATGGACCCGGATCCCCGCGCGAGAGCAAACATGCTCGTGGTAAGCACCTTCATCAGCATCCTGAAACCGGCCCCAGCGGCTGACGTCATAGACTAGAATGGCCTTGAAATCCGCTTGGCCGGTTCGGACCTCGGCCATCAGGTTCTGCAGCGCTTCGCGGCCGTCCAAGCGCAACCCGGACCGCCCGGAGTCCTCGAACACGCGCAGGATCTGTAAACCCCGGGCGGTCGCATAATTTCGGATGATGTCGAGCTGGTTCTCAGTCGAGTACTTCTGGTGATCGGTCGACATCCGCACATAGGCGACCGCCGGGATATCCTGTCCAGCCTCGTCGCCTTTGTCCTCGCTGTTGTATCGACCGTTATTCAAATCGGGTTTTCCTTTTCAGCCTTTTTTGGTTTCTATATTGCCATCTGGCACAAACGCGTCTGGAAAGTCGTTCCCTGAAACGGGCAAGATCTTTCCGTTTGCCCGGCAGGCAGTTCTCAAATTCCATTTCATTACTGCGCTCCTAAAATCAGTAGTGTCCGTCAAGCGCGGTCCAATGACCCACCGCGGACAAAATCAGCACACGCCGTTTTCATGGTTCTTCAATTGTTTAACGAAGAAGGACGTGAAAATGCGCGTGAAGATGGGCACAGTTGTGCCGAAAATGGGCACATTTGTGCACCTGATCGCAGAACCAACCGATTATCGAACCGCCATAGCGATGGCTTTGCACGAAGAGTTGGACGACACATACAGGGCAATCAAAACGGCCATGCGCTGGACGGGCGCTAGCGAACGCACCGTGAAATACTGGTTCTCGGGCGAGCGGGGGCCGAGCGGCCACCATCTGATCGCCCTCGCGCGGCATTCGGGTGCCGTGCTCTACATTGTTCTTGCACTTGCAGGCCGCCACATTGTCGAGGAGGCAGACGATTGAGAGGCGAACGATGATCGGCAGGAGTAGGGCGCAGCGCACTCTTGTTTTGTGTGCGTTTTTGGTTATATTGAATACACGCGAGATGAGAGGTGCTGCGCCATGTCCCGAACAACCACGATGACCGTCCGCCTTGGTGGAGCCCTGAGTGACTTCGTGTCGGCCAATGTAGGCGATGACGGATCCTATGAGAACGTCAGCGAGTACATCCGCGACCTGATCCGGCGTGACAAGGAGAGGGCGGAGCAGGAAGCCTTCAACCGGCTGAAGGGCGAGCTGACCCATGCCTTCGCGGCAGCCGAAGAAACGTATCTACCGCTGACTGCTGCCGAGGTGATCGCGCGGAACCGGGCCTGATCCGGTGCCCGCCGTTCGAATCCAGGAAGGGGCGTCCCATCGCCTCGATGACATCTACCGCTACACCCGTGACAGATGGGGAGATGATCAGGCCGAGAAATACATCACCGGCCTGTTTGCCGCCTTCGACAAGATTGCAGCGCACGGTGTCGCGTCGAAACCGATCCCAGCCGAGTTTGGTGTTGAAGGGTACTTCTTTCGCTTTGAGCGCCATTTCGTCTACTGGCGACATCTCTCGAATGGCGACATCGGGATTGTGACGATCCTGCACGAGCGCATGCATCAGATCGACCGGTTTGGGGAAGATTTCGGGCTCGGATGATCGGACGCCTTTTCAAGGCGCATCAGTTTTGGCTGTGTGGAATCGCCGATGTTTGCACGGTCCAGCGATAAAAGTAGACACCCACTTGCTGGAGGTGGGGAGGATGCCGCTCTCGCCAGACGGCATCGCCATGTGAGACGCTTGCAGTGTTGGAAGCGCACGTGGGGTGGATTGCGCAAAAATTATTAATTTAAAATCAATGCCTTGATGTGGAGAAGGTTCGACGCCAGTCCCGTTTCCTCCGCCATTATCCCTATTGCGAACCAGTGACGCCGCCCCGACGGGCACGGATTTTTGCGTGTTACCAAAGGGGTTTGCGGGAAGAGGCCGAACCTCATAGGCGCGGCGCCAGGTCACGGTTGAGCTCAGAATGGCCCTCAGTCTCAGTTAGGGCGAACCTCGCCCGATACGGTTCGGCCCTGTTTTCCTATTGGATTTCAATCCGCTGCAGCCTAACCCCGCCAAAACCCAATGGCGCGATCCGATCGCCTCCGATGGCAACATAGACGACTCTTTCTTCAAAGCCTTATTAGGCGGACGGGCCGGGGCGCCAAACTGGAAGCATTGCATGTCTCGGCAGACACCGCGCACCCTGCCCGTGTTATTTCAGTTCACATTTTCAAAGACTTGGCAGGACGGTTAACCGAATTCATCACGGAATTGATTGTGACGGTAAGTCCCACCCTCAAACGGGCAATATGTTTCATTTGGACGTTGGCCACAGGGCTGCCCGCAGCATAGCAGCGTTTCGCCCGAGCCTGCCTTATAGTTCGATCTTGGCTTTGGCCGCTGCGGGTCGTGGTTGTGCGTCCAGCCGTTCCGCCAATGCCCGGTCAAACAGCCAGATGACAACAATGAGCTTGTCGCGGCTATGGCCGGTATTGACGGCTACCAACGGGGCGCACTGCGAGATGTCGGGGATCCTACCCGGCCGTTCCTCAAAATCGTCTGGCCATCCGAGTTCGCTCCAATACTGATTTCCGCGCACCGGGTTTTTGTCGCCGAACGCGGCGGCGTCTTCGGTAACCATCGCAGGCGCGGCACCCAGATCTTGCAAGTGGAGCAGGGATGGCGCGCCGCAATATCCCCAGGTGTCTTCTTCTTCGGGAAGGGCCCCCCAATACCATTCGTCTTCCGCATGTTCGCTTATTGCGGCTCCATATTTTTCTTGAAGCGACAGCTTCAGCCCCTCCAGGCTGACCTCGGAGGGGTCGAGTTCGAGGCGACGCATCAACGCGATCACGGGCTTGTCTTTCACATGGTCGGCATAGACCGCAACCAGCGACTCGCCTGTAGCGGGATCAATAAGCGCGCTGGCATGACCAAACATGCTTTTTCCCGGAATGTCAGTGGTATAAAGTGCGGCGCCCGGCATGCGTTCGCGCACTGAGCTTTCAAACTCTGCCAGCGGCATTTCGAGTGTGAGGCCCAGAATATCCAGACTTTCAGGCGGCGTCGCAACAATCGCGTCCCAATCGCCTTTCTCGGTTCTGCCGACCGATTTGTAGCCGCCGCCGAACTGGTCACGCCGGAAGCCCTCTGCGGCTTCGACCTGGCTCGTCAGTACCACGAATCCGACCAGGCCGTCGGGCGGCTGGCTGAGGGACGTCGACGGAACAAAGCGTATGTCATCAATCGATAGCTTATAAACGATGCTGTCCGGCATTTCGGTCACACCGCCGATACTGGGCTGTTCACGAACGACAACCAGCGTCGAGACATAGGATGCGTTGTCGGGCCGGATACCCTTGTCCAGCGAGCGGAGCCCCGAAGATACATATTTACAGTCCAGTCCGCTACCGAAGCGGCCGCCGCCCTCCCACCACCAGACCACATCGGGACCGGCGCGGGATCGGCCGGATTCAGAACTGTTGCCAACGCCCTGCGTCAGCGTCACGTCCGGCCTCAGTATCTTTGAAATGTTTGCCAACAAGAAAGGAAAATTCATTTCGACGTCAGGTTGCCGTAACACCCGAAGGCCCCGGCAGCCGCTGATGGGGTTGATATTTCCCGTTGGCAACAGCAGGACATCGGGCAGCGCCGCCGCCCTGGCCAGCGACCATGAACGGAACTCGGGCAAAAGCGCATCAATGGCACTCGCGCGCAGCGGCTGATCGGGATTGGCAAAGAAGCGGCGCCAATCAAGGGGCGGGGCCGTTCCTTCGCCGGCTTTCTCCTTTTTCGCCTTCGTGTCGCGCTCTTTCAACAGCCGGTCGACCAGCATGCGCCTGAACATCTTATCGTCAAACGTTTCCGGCGCGAGCGAGAGTGCCAGAAGGTCAAGGCCCTCAGGATCCAGCATCAGCGCATCGGGTGGAGCAACCTTCACGTCCTCTTGCCCAAACGCGGCGCCAAGCCGTGCGGGTGCGTCAAGCGCAACCCGAATGTCGACCTTAAGCGGCAAAGCGTTGGTTTGCGCCTTATCAAAGATGACTTCGCTGGGCGCCGAGATCACCAGCGTCTGTCCTTCATCGCGGTCATAGACTGCACCGACTGGATGGACCTTGATATAGGCACCGGTTGCGCGCTTGTTTCCGGTGAAGCTGGCAACTTCGTCGGCAAATTCGGCCGGCACGCGCAAAAATGCATAGTCTGCTTGTTCGACCCCTCTGATGGGAGGGGCCTCGACACCGTCGAAATCTTCTGAATGGCCGACGGGTGTAAAGCCCAGCCGCACAATTGGAAAGCCGCCCTGATCTGCATCATAAGGGCCAAGCTTGAAACTTGCGCCGATCCAGTAGCTGTCGCGTGCCATCTGGCGCAATTCCTGCCGAAATGCCGCCTTGCGGGCCTCATAAGTGCTTTGAGGTGAAGGCGAGATCGCGCGCACGTCCTTGATCGCCTCTTTCATGATCTCTCCGCTGACGTCGAGCCTGTCAATTGCGGCAAGCAGGCTTTTACCAGTGGTCAAAAATAGCTCATCGGGAAGGGCATCACCGGTCTTTGGGGCGCCGGCATCGCCAGCCATCGCGCCGTTCTGCGGCACCTTCGCAAACCCGTCCGGTACGGCTATTTCATAGAGATGCCGCGATAAGTCGTCCCCGGAGTAAAGTCGAATGGAGCTTACCGCAAAGGACGGTCGCACGCTGCCAACCTCCTGCATCGAAATCGCGCCGCTGCGACCTGTCCGCGTGCTCAGCGTATCCAGACTATAGTCGATCACCAGGGTCAGAAAACGCCTTTCGCGTCCGCCGGAACCGTCGTGCGAAAAACTGTCAAGCAAGGCCTGCGCGGCCTCTGGGGCAACCGGCAGGAAATCCGGCAGAAAGCGCGTGATCTGCTGGCCCCTGCTATCGGACGGCAACCACGGTACCGAGTCGAACGAGGTCGATAACGGGAAGCCCGCAGTCTCGAAATCGTATTTCCCGAGCGCGATCCGGCCAATGTATCGCAGCGCGAGAGGAAGCGCAGGACTGCGCTCGATGACGCGCTGCCGCATCTCTACTTCGTTTTGCGTCAGCGCCGCGCGCAGTTCCAGTTCGCTGGGCTGATCGCCTGGGATGGCGGTAGCGATTTTGAGCGGGAAAAGATCGGCGCGCTCGCGGTCGCTGAGCAGTGCGCGCATGACAAGCTCGGCCACTTCGGGATCAAGCGTACGCTCGGGCTGTGCCGTCGTCAAAACCGTCAGCTTTGTCGCAAGAAGCAAGGCATCCCAGGACGACAGTTTGCGCAACAGCGCATCGGGCACCTCGCCCATCGCTTCGTTCATGTCGCGGCTGTTGACCACATAGCGCCCGCTGCTCGCGCCGCCGCCGTAGATCCGGGCGGTTTCCAGAGCGTCGGTCGGTCGGGCAATGTTCACATTGGCCGCGTCACCGCCCTGCCAGACATGCAAGATCTGATCCGGCCCATCGTGCCGAGGTCCGTCATCCCGTATGACCGGACGATAGACAAATGTGACAGAATGGATCACGGCACGGGCGCTGCCTCCGTGGTAGATGTTGCCCTGCATGTTCGGCAAATGATCCGAGAGCGTGACCGCGATCCGCACGAGCGTCTTGCCCTTGTTCGGGCCGATCATCCCATCCGGCACGGGCGTGAAGCTCTGCGGGATCGGCAGATAGAAGGGCTTGTCCAAATTGAGGGTCAAGCCGAAGAACCCACTGCTGAACTTGTGATCCGGCAATATCAGCCGGGTAATCGCAGCCGCGTCACCGATAAGGTCCACTGTGCCCCCAGAGGGTTGAAGTGGCAATTTCGGATCACCATTCACGTATCTGATCGTCATGGGTTGTTCGATGACTGCCGATACCGGCGGTGCGTTGGCAAAACGTGGAGCCAAGGCCTCGATACGCGCCTGAGCCTCCCAGCCCATGTTCTTGGCCGCCGCGACTTCGGGCAGGTCCGGCGGGAAATCATAGGCAAGCAGTCGGTACTGGATCGCTTTTTCGGCGGCGAGGTGCGGATTCTGCGCGATGCTCCACAACAGGAATCTATCCAGCAGAGCCTCTGTGCCGATCAGGGCCCCGGCCGAGTCTGCCTGCATGGGGGCTGCCGCCGATTGCGAAGCCTTATCCGACCTGTCTGCGAAAGAAGGCACCGCGCCAAGAACGGGTGCATTTTCGGCGGCCAGCGGCCCACTGTTACCAAGTAAGGCAATTCGTTGTGATGTCATCTCCTCAATACAGGCGACATTGGTCCGACAACCGTTCCGCGCCTCGATCCAAACCTGCTGCGACGCCCTGAGGTTTTCGGGCGCCGAGGCGAAAACCTCGGTAAGTTTTTGGTCAAGCTCTGCCAGATGGGGGAGCGTACAGATCAAATCCTCGACGGCATTTCCTGCCTTGGTACAGTCGAACCCCGGCGTCACCGCCGGATCCACCCCCCTTGCCCGACAGGCCGATGCAAGCGCGCGTGCCTCCGGCTGTGGAATTCTAACGTCGAGCCGCCCCGCTTGCTGAGAGTTGATGCTCAACTTTGCGCCACGGTCGAAAGCATCGCGCAGCCAATCCCTAAGGACCATGCGAACAAAATACACCCCGACGCTTTGCTCAAACGTCATTGGCAACTGCCTGCTGGTGCTTGATCCCAGCGCGATGCCAATGCTGCGATCATATCCCGTGTAAGGCCCTGATACCGTTGGGCTGAACTGTAAAGTCAGAACGCCAGCACGCGGGTCGATCCCTAAAACCGGCGCCGGGTTCAGTGACGCCGCGCAGCGCATTGTCACTAGTAATTCGCCATCCCGTTCAAGATTGAGGCTGGCGATAGTCGTGCCGTCGACATCAGCCAAGATATAGCTCCACTTCCCCATCCCCGGTTGGCCATTGGTTGCAACCGGATAAGAGGGCGCTACGTTGGGTGCCCTACCGCTATCGGCAAGCGTGACGCTAAGGTAATACGGGCGCCCGGCGGAACCATAGACCTGAACATTCAGCAAGGGTGCGCTGCCTCGGGCGATGGCCTCTGCCACGCCGGGGCCAAGCATGCCTCGCGCCAAGAGTTCCGCGAACCGGCCACGCGCCTCGGATGAGCCGAATGTCGCATCAATAACATCGCCCTGCTGGCGGATACCGAAGCGGTGAACATTCGCCCGATCCTGCGCAAGAATCTGTGCCAAACTCGTCAGCGGTGAACCTTTGGAATTAACCCGATCTTCTATGCTGATAACAGCCGTGTAGCTGTCCAGTAATTGCTGCGCATGTACCGGTGCAATTGCGCTACAAAGAAAGGCGATTACCCAGACGGCTTTATAAGACCATAGTTTCATGATTTCCCTCATGAACGATGCTATTCTTCAAAAACAGAAACGAGGCGGGCATACAGGATCAGCTCAGGACGAAATTCGAAATGCATTCCGTCGAAATGATGCCATTTCCCACCCCAGATGAATCCATACCGCTCAAAGGTCATCACGACCTCTGCTGGTATTCGGTTGTTGTAAGCCCCGACATTGCCTTCCGTGGCGCCTGTCCATTTCCAATACTGTCCCAACCCAGGGTTCACATCCACCGCAACCCCGAAACTGTGCGGGCTAAGCCGGTCTGTGCCGCTGATCACCCGCCAGTTGTACCCACCGCCCGACATTGAAAAAACGGCGGAATAGTCTTTTTGTGTGGACGCAAGGGTTTTAAGAACGGCAGCCAATTGGCACGCGACATTCCGTTTGCCAGTGACCCGAAACACGGTATTGGTAAGTGTCGGCTCACTGACAGCGACCAGAGAAGCGCTTGCGTTTTCTGCACTCTGAAAATAAAGACTCCGAAAGAAAGCGTCATTTCTTACCCTGCCGGGATCGAAGTAAGGCAATTTTCGGCCCGAAAGGTTGAATGAAAGAGGGTAAATATCAACGAATTGTTCAATTACCGATGGTTCCGCAAGGCGCTGTTGGGGATGGATATCCCTGATGGCCCCGAATTCGATCCACTGCAAGCCGTCGGCTGAAACAAGACCGTCATCTGTTGAGAAAGAGATATCAGGGTAGGCCAGAGATAGTGCGGCTCTTTCGAAATCCCCGGTTATTGATAAGATTGGCAATGCCAGATAGTCTGTTGCGTGACACTGGGCCGCGGCAAAGCTGCCGGTTGAAATAAATAAAGCAACTGATTTAATCCACAATCTTGCCATAACCTAACCTATCGGTGCGTGTGTTTCGCGTCGGAATGGGAGTAGGTCCGTTCAAAGGGTAATGCATCGGTATGATTCGAGCAACCAAACGCTGGATTTGCTTATGGGGGTTGCTGCCATCAGCGACCACGATGGCCACGACATTTTTCGCAAAGCTGCAACATTCGAGGGCGTGACCTAATGGGATGAACTGCCTTCCCGCCAAACCGCAGCTATAGTTGCGGTCATCGGTAGGACAGGAAGGAGTATTCCGATGGAAATCGCGGTTCTTGGAATTGACTTGGGCAAGACGGTTTGCAGCGTGGCGGGAGTGGACGGCACTGGTGCTGTCGTGATGCGTAAACGTGTGCAACGTTTCCGGCTTCTGGATTTTCTGGCGCAGTTGCCACCTTGTGTGGTCGCCATGGAAGCCTGTGGCGGCGCCATCACCTTGGGCGGTCTTGTTTGCAGTTCGGTCACGAGCCACGCCTGATGTCCCCGCTCTGTGTGCGGCCTTACGTGAAAGTGCACAAGACTGATGCCCCGAAGAGAATGGCTGCGACGCCGAGGGCATCGCAGAGGCCGCGACCCGTCCGACAATGAGTTTCGTGCCGATCAAGTCGGAAGAGCAACTTGATTTGCAAGCCCTCCATCGGGCGCGAGAGCGGCTTGTGCAGGATCGGACCCGGCTGATCAATCAGGCCATCCAATTTCTGAAGAAGCAGGGGTTTTCTGATGGAGCGCGGTATTCGTCCGGCGCAGGGGCGGCATGTGTTCCGGAAATTCCTGACAAGGCTCGCCGGAGATCACAAGGACGATCTGACGCCGCGGATGATGGCGCTGCTGGCGGACATGGCT
>NZ_JBLJBV010000059.1:0-22157 GCF_047638075.1 Phaeovulum sp. | reverse complement strand
CGCCCACCCGAGAAATAGAGGAAAAGTAGTGCAGCGGACAACTTCCCTGACACAGCGGCCGGATGAAGACGTTGAGAAGGAGAACGGTCGCCTTCGCAAAGAAGTCCGACTTCTGCGCGAGGAGAGGGAAGTGTTGAAAAACCGGCGATCTTCTTTGCGGGCCAAAGCCCCCTCTCGCGCATGTAAACAGGCGCTGCCGGGCAGCGGGCGAGGTTTGCTTTCACCGATGCCTGGAAAGAGAAGTGGTCTGTGGAGTTTCTTTGCCAGATAATGCGGGTCACATTGCGTGGGTTCCATGCGTGGCGGGTGCGCCCAATAAGCCAACGACAACGCGATGGTATGGTAATCTTGGCTCGTATCCGTGAAGAGCATCGTTCAAGCCTGCAAAGCCATGGGCGACCTCGGATGAGCGAAGCTCTGCAAGAACTTGGATTGAAGGTGAGGCGCCGTAGGGTCGGGCGTTTGATGGGCGAGAATGGCCTCAAGATCATCAGAACGCAGAAATACAAGTCCACGACGGACAGCAATCACACGGTCAACATCGCGCCCAACCTGCTGGATCCGCTGCACGGCAGTCGAATGTTTGTATTCGATGAGAGTGAGGATTTTTCAGCGGATGGGCCGAGCCAGAAGTGCCCTGTCATGGTTTGCAGGCAAACCATTGCCGGGTAACGGGATCTCGCTACTGTTCCAACGAGTATCACGAACGCTTGCCCAAGTACGGCTTCAAGGTATCAATGAGCGGCAAGGGCAATTGCCATGATAATTCCATGGCTGAGGCGTTCTTCAAATCCGTCAAGGCTGAGCCGGTCTGGCGGACCCGATGGAAGACACGTCCGTCAAGCCGCGGGCGCGATCTTCCCATATATCAACGGCTTTTATAACCCGCGCCGACGCCATTCATACTCGGCAGGAAAAACCCTTGGCATTTGAGCGAAAGGCCGCATGAATGAGTTGAGAGACCGGAACGCAAGCGTGACAAGACCAGTTTTCTATGTGGGCCATGCCGTTTCGGTGCATCCCGCCAGCGCAAGTCATTGCGAGTGATGAAGAACGCCGCCCACCGGGCGACGTTCAAGTTTAGGATCATAGGGGCCGGTCGCCGGCGGCATCCTTGATGCGGGTGGGCAGGCCAAGGCGGCCCAGAAGCTCCAGGAACGGTCGCGCGGGCAGATCTTCGACGTTGACCATCTGCGCCACATCCCATTCGCCGCTGGCCACCAGCATTGCGGCGGCAACGGGCGGCACGCCGGCGGTATAGCTGATGCCTTGCGCGCCGACCTCATCATAGGCGTCTTTGTGGTCGGCCACGTTATAGATCAGCGCCTCAGTTTCCACGCCATCCTTGGTGCCGCGGATCACGTCACCGATGCAGGTTTTTCCCGTATAATCGGGGGCAAGGCTGGCCGGGTCGGGCAGCACGGCCTTGACCACTTTCAGTGGCACCACCTGTTGCCCTTCGGCGGTTGTGACTGGCTGTTCCGATAGAAGGCCAAGGTTTTTCAGTACGGTGAACACATTGATATAGTGATCGCCAAAACCCATCCAGAAACGCACATCGGCGTCGGGGTAACGCGCGGCCAGCGAATGCACCTCGTCGTGGCCGGTCAGGTAGGCTTTTTGTTCCCCGACGACCGGCAAGGCCCAGGTCTGACCAACCTCGAACATGGCGTTCGACTGCCACGCGCCGTTTTGCCAACTGTAGACCGTGCCGGTAAATTCGCGGAAGTTGATCTCCGGATCGAAATTGGTGGCAAACCAGCGCCCGTGCGAGCCTGCGTTGATGTCAATGATGTCGATGCTGGCGATGGTGTCAAACAGCTCATCCTCGGCCAGGCGCGCATAGGCGTTCACCACGCCGGGATCAAAGCCCACCCCCAGAATTGCGGTCACGCCCGCCTTGCGGCAGCGGTCCCGACGCTGCCATTCGTAATTGGCATACCAGGGCGGGGTTTCGCAGATCTTGGCCGGGTCTTCGTGGATGGCGGTATCCATATAGGCGGCGCCTGTTTTGATACAGGCCTCAAGCACGGTCATGTTGACGAAGGGAGAGCCGACGTTGATCACGATCTGCGCGCCGGTTTCCCCGATCAGGGCGGCCACGGCGGCGCTGTCCATCGCGTCAACGCGGTGGGCGGCGAAAAGGCCGGGTTGTTTCATCGCGCCTTTGGCGTGAACGCTGTCGATGATCGCGCGGCATTTTTCCACGGTGCGCGAGGCGATGTGTAGATCGCCCAGAACATCATTGTTCTGCGCGGCCTTATGCGCCACGACCTGGGCCACACCACCGGCGCCGATAATCAGCACGTTACGTTTCACTTCGGCTGTCTCCTTTCAGGGCAGGACAGGGAAGGGGTCTTTCGACCCTCAGGAAAGGCTTGAGGCGTAATCCTCGTAGCCAAACTGGCGAACAAGGCGGATGGAACCGTCCAGTTCGCGAATCGCAATGGCGGGCATCGCCACACCGTTGAACCAGTTTTTCTTGACCATCGTATAACCGGCCGCATCGCCTACAGAAATGCGGCTGCCGATGGCCAGTGGCTCAGCAAAGCGGGCATCGCCAAAGATATCACCCGCCAGGCAGGATTTGCCGCAGATTTCGTAGACGTGATCGCCGGTTTGCGGCAGGCGCGCGGGTTGGCGATAGATCAGCAGATCCAGCATATGCGCCTCGATGCTGCTATCAACGATGGCAAGCTTCTTGCCGTTGTCGAGAAGGTCAAGCACCGTCACCTCCAGCGTGGTCGATTGGGTAATCGCGGCCTCGCCGGGTTCAAGATAGACTTGCACACCGAATTTCGCGGCAAAGGCCTTCAGCCGGGCGGCCAGCCGGTCAATCGGATAGCCCTCGCCGGTGAAATGGATGCCGCCGCCAAGGCTGACCCATTGGACCCGCGCCAGAAGCGCGCCGAATTCATTCTCGATCCGGGTCAATTGCTGGTCGAACAGGTCGAAATCGGCGTTTTCGCAGTTGTAATGAATCATGAAGCCCGAAATCTGGTCGATCACGGTTTCGATTTTGGCCACATCCCATTCGCCAAGCCGGGAAAACGGGCGCGCCGGGTCTGCCAGATCAAAGCCCGAGGTCGAAAACCGCGGATTCAGCCGCAGGCCGCGCGCAATGCCTGCCGCGCGGGGGGCGAAATGCGTCAACTGGCCGATGGAGTTGAAGATGATCTTGTCGGCATAGCCGACGGCTTCGTCAATCTCGTGGTCTGCCCAGGCCACCGAATAGGCATGGGTTTCGCCGCCGAACTTTTCGCGGCCAAGGCGCAGCTCGTAAAGCGAAGACGACGTGGTGCCATCCATATACGGGTGCATGTCATCAAAGACTGACCATGTGGCAAAGCACTTTAGCGCCAGTAGCGCCTTGGCGCCCGAGGCTTCGCGCAGATGCGCAATCTTGCGCATGTTATGCAGCAGTGCCTGCTTGTCGATCAGGTAATAGGGTGTCTGAATCATGGCTCCCCCCCGAGTGGCAAACGAGCAGCGCGTATAGGGGGTTTGGCCTGCCGGTGCAAGGGCACCGTCATTCGACGCGGATCGCATCCTTGGCAATCGCAAGGGTATAGCCTTTGCGGGTGATGTTGCGCACCAGCAGTTCGGCAACAAGCTGATTCCCCAAAGTATCGCGCAGCCGTTTGATGCGGGTGGCGCCTGCGGCCTCGTCGCAGTCGGGGGCAGGGCGACCGGAAATGACCGCCTCGATCTCGGCCCCCGACAGCACATCATCATCCATCCGCGCTTCGGCCAGAACGGCGAGCGTTTCGATCGCGGCAGGGGTCAGGGTAAAGGCCATGTCATTCAGGATGACGGCGTTTTCAGCGCGCAGGATGCGTAATGAGCGAACCTCGATTCCGGCGCGCTGGATCTGGGTCATGCGGCGGTTGAGCGCGACGATCATCAGCAAAAACACCAATGCGGCGATCAAGAGCGCGGTGGCAAAGACCAGAAGAATAAAGATGATCACGCGGTAAGAGGACAGAACCTCGGAAAAGGCGGTGCCCGATCCGGCCAAAACCTCCAGCAGGCGCAGCTCTACCGGGGCGGTCAGCGCGTCATTTTCAATGAAGATGCGTTCGACCCGCGCATTGAACGCGTTGGCATCGGGCAGCGAGATGAACAACAGCACCGCCGCCAGCGCCAGAATGACGACAATGGCGGCAATGCCCCAGACCACGGCGCGGTTACCCGCGCGCAAGCTGTCAGTAGCGGAGATAATAGGGTCCGGCACTGGCTTTCCTTTGATCCAACCCGTCAGGGCCAAAGATGGACAGGATGTTTAGCAGCGTCCAGCCACCTTTCGCAAGACGTGGCGCAAGTGCCTTGGCCGCAGCGCCGGCCGAACAGGCGCTGTCGGGCAGTTTGGCCACGCCATAGTGCAGGCGCAGAGGTTTGTCCTGCTTGGCCTTGTAGTCGGCATAGCAATCCGCGTTTGCGGGCGATACGGCCATAAGGGCCAGTGATATGAGAAGCGCGTATTTCATGGGTTCACCCTGCGTGGAACGGGTTTGTTATGCAATAGCAAGGGGCTGGGCAGGGCGTGTTATCTGATAGCGGCGGGGTGATATTGCTTGGCAACGTGAAACGCGACGAGACTGGGGCATATAAACAGGCGGGCCTGATCCGCTGCCAACTACAGGAACTTCGCCATGAAACGCATTACCTCTGCCATCGCCATTGCTGCCATCGTTCTGGGGGGGCTGACCGCAACCCCCGCCGCCGCATGGACCAAAAGCGAACAGCAATTGCTGGGGGTGGTTGCCGGTGCCCTTGTGCTGGGCACGATCATTCACGAAAAGAACAAGAAAGAAGACCGCCGCGAACAGGCAAACAAAATACCCTCGCGCAATGATTGGGATGACGGATACTATAACCGCTACCCCGACCGCCATCACGACCGCTATAATAAACGGCAGGATCGGGTTTTGCCCGAAAACTGCGTGACCAAAGTGAAAACGCGTGACGGAAAGCGCGAAGTGCTTTCTGCACGTTGCCTTGCGCGTGAGGGGAAAGACCGGGCCCTGCCGCAAGCCTGCGCCTTTGACATCCGGGCAGACCGTAGCCGCAAAACCGTCTACGGCAAACGCTGCCTGCAAGACCGCGGCTATCGCATCGGCCGGCGCTGAACCGCGCCAAGCTACCCAAAAGGGGCGAGCGCCACGCGCGACCTGCCCCTTTTGGGATTGCGACAGGGGCGGAATTTGGGCATCCCGAAAGGATGAAACAAGCCCCCGATTTTTCGTTTGAGTTGTCTGCGCAGGCGCGCGGCCTTGTCCGTGTGGCCGGCGTTGATGAGGTGGGGCGCGGCCCGCTGTGCGGCCCGGTCACGGCCGCCGCCGTGGTGCTGGACCCCGCAAACATCCCGCCCGGTCTGAATGACAGCAAGAAACTGACTGCGCGGCGGCGCGCCGAACTGGCCGCCCTGATCTGGGCCAGCGCCGATTGTGCCGTGGCCCATGCGAGCGTTGAGGAAATCGACGCAATCAACATTCTGCAGGCCAGCCATCTGGCAATGTGCCGCGCTGTGGCCGCGCTGGGGATGCCGCCCGACCATGTGCTGGTTGACGGCAATCGCCTGCCGCGCGACCTGCGGCTAAGCGCTGAGCCGGTCGTGAAAGGCGATGGGCGCAGCCTGTCAATTGCCGCCGCCTCGATCATCGCCAAACAGGCGCGTGATTTGCTGATGGTGGATTTGGCGCAACAGCACCCCGGCTATGGATGGGAAAAGAACGCGGGCTATCCGACCAAGGACCATCTGGCGGCATTGCTAAATCTTGGGGTGACCCCTGTGCATAGACGTTCGTTCCGCCCCGTATACAACATCTTGTGCAAGCAATATTTATAAGTCCTTGATTCAAAAAAGAAATTGACGGCGAATCGCCTGTGACTCATGCTGGTCCCATCAAAATCGGCACCATAAGCCGAACACCCGGACGGGCAAACGAGGCACAGAATGACAAAGATGATGACCAAGGCGACGCCTGCGGCGCTGCCGCTCAACCAGATTATCGCAGGCGACTGCATCGAGGTGATGAATGCGCTGCCCGAAGGCAGTGTGGACCTGATCTTTGCGGATCCGCCCTACAATCTGCAATTGCGCGGCGACCTGCACCGCCCCGACAATTCCAAAGTCGACGCGGTAGATGACGCCTGGGACCAGTTTTCCAGCTTTGGCGCCTATGACCGCTTTACCCGCGATTGGCTGGCGGCCGCGCGGCGGTTGCTGAAACCGAATGGCGCGATCTGGGTGATCGGGTCTTATCACAACATTTTCCGGGTTGGCGCGACCTTGCAGGATCAGGGCTACTGGATTCTCAACGATGTGGTCTGGCGCAAATCGAACCCGATGCCGAACTTTCGTGGCAAGCGTTTTACCAACGCGCATGAAACGCTGATCTGGGCCTCGAAATCGGAAGGGGCGAAATACACCTTCAATTATGAGGCGCTGAAGGCGCTGAACGAAGGTGTGCAGATGCGTTCGGATTGGGTCTTGCCGCTGTGCACCGGGCATGAGCGCGAAAAGGATGCCGCCGGCGACAAGGCTCACCCGACACAAAAACCCGAAAGCCTGCTGCACCGCGTTCTGGTGGCGACCACGAACCCCGGCGATGTCGTGCTGGACCCGTTCTTCGGCACCGGCACCACCGGCGCTGTGGCCAAGATGCTGGGCCGTGAATTCATCGGGATCGAACGCGAAGAAGCCTACCGCGATGTTGCCGCGAAACGGCTTGCCCGTGTGCGCAAATTTGACCGCGAGGCGCTGGAAACCAGCACCTCGAAACGTGCCGAGCCACGCGTGCCCTTTGGCCAGGTCGTCGAGCGCGGCATGCTGCGGCCGGGCGAAGAACTGTTCTCGGTTGGCAACCGCTACAAGGCCAAGGTTCGCGCTGATGGCACATTGATTGCGCATGACACCAAGGGCTCGATCCATCAGGTCGGCGCCCATCTGGAGGGCGCGCCTTCATGCAATGGCTGGACCTACTGGCACTTCAAACGCGAAGGCAAGATGGTCTCGATCGACATTTTGCGCCAACAGATCCGCGCCGAAATGGACGCCGATACGAGGGGCCGCCCGAACTGATCTGATCAGACAGGTTTACCGCCGGTACTTTCGGGCCTGCCCGCAAAGTACGAACTTGCCCCGCCGGTCATCGGCGGGGTTTTTTGATGCGCGTGGGCAATCAAGGGCCGCTATCGCCCGGTCAGACAGAGCCGCGCGGCATCGGGTTTGCGCCTTTGTTATAGGGCGCCCAATCGGCAATTTCGGGATAATGTTTGCGCCGCCAATGCCGCACGCGCGGGTTCATCCGGCGACGCCAGAGCGGGGGGACCATCGCCAACGTCGTCATCGCCGGGTAGCCGAACGGAAGCTGGGGGGCCTCATCTTCGGTATAGGTCTGCAGTAGCGGAAAGCGCCGATTGGGTTTGTAGTGGTGGTCCGAGTGGCGCTGCAGGTTGATCAGCAGCCAGTTCGAGGCCGTGTGAGAGGCATTCCAGCTATGGCGCGGCAGGACGTGTTCATAGGTGCCATCGCCCTTGTGTTCGCGCGTCAGCCCGTAATGTTCGACGTAATTGGTCAGCTCCAACTGCCAGACGGCGATGAAGGCTTGAAACACAAACAGGCCCAGCCCCACCCACCCGCCAATCAGAAACGCAAGGACAAGCGTCGCCATTTGTAGCGCGGCGTAGCGCCAAAATGGGTTGGTGCGGCCCAGCGTACCCCGCCCGGCGCGCGCCAGCATCAGCCTTTCGGCATGCCACGCCGAAATCGGGCCTTTGGTCAGTTGGCGCCAGAAAAAGCGGTGAAAGCCCTCATTATAGCGGGCGGTGGCGGTGTCGCGCGGGGTGCCGACATGCCGGTGGTGAACCAGCAGGTGTTCCGACCGGAAATGGCTGTAAAGCACCGTTGCCAGCATCAGATCGGCCAGCCAGCGTTCCAGCCGGTTTTTCTGATGCATCAGCTCGTGGCTGTAGACAATGCCAACCGTGCCCGAAATCACCCCGACCCCGAAAAACAGCACGATGGTTTCAAGCGTTGAAAGATGGGTCGTATGCGTGACCCACCAGATCATCGTGAAGATGGTAATGAACTGCACCGGGAACCAGATCATCGTGATCAGGCGATACCAGAACAAGTCCGACTCAGGGGTGTCAAGATCGGGGTTTTCGGTGTTCAGCCCCAGGATCGTGTCCAAAAAAGTGACCATGACCCAGCCGTAAACAGGTAACAGCGCGACCGTCCAGCCGCCCTTGGTGGCGCCCAGAATGGCCAGTGGCACCATGCCCAGCGACAACCAGAACGGCAGTGCGCGCAGCGGATGGCGGATGTTTTTGCGAGACGACATAGGGTTACCTTCAAGGGTGCAAGCGCGGCGGGAATGATAGCGCCGCGTCAGGCAAGGGCAATCAGTCGCGCTGCGGCCATTCGGCGCTTTGGGCCGCATCCCAGACCTTGCGCATCAAGGTGGGCAGGGCTGCGGGGGCAAAGGCGTCGCGCGGGGTGAACATGCCACGGGCGGGTTGGGCTGTGGTCATGGCAGCGCGGACCTGAAGGCGCAGGTGAAAATGGGTAAAGGTGTGGCGCACCTCGGATGGGGTGTTGCACCATGTTGCAGATATGGGCGGGGTATCTGCCGGGGCGTCTGACCAGTCCGACGTCGGAAAGCCCGGCATTCCGCCCAAAAGGCCGCGCGCGGGGCGGGTTTCGATCAAAACCGCACCATCGGGGCGCAGCGCAACCCAGGCGATGCCGTGGCGCGTGGGCTTTTCGGGCTTGGGGGTTTTACGCGGCAGGCTGGCGGCGGTCCCTGCCATGAGGGCCTGACAGCCCGTTGCCAGCGGGCAGTCCGCGCAGGACGGATTGCGCGGGGTGCAGATTGTTGCGCCAAGGTCCATCATCGCTTGGGCATAATCGCCGGGGCGGTTTTTTGGGGTCAACCGGGCGGCAAGGGCGGTCAGTTCCGGTTTGGCGGCGGGCAGGGGGGTCTGCACGTTATAAAGCCGCGCGATCACACGTTCGACATTGCCGTCAACGACGGTGGCGGCTTCATCATGGGCAATGGCGGCGATGGCCGCGGCGGTATAGGGGCCGATGCCCGGCAGGGTTTGCAGTGCGTTGGCTGTTGTCGGGAACCGGCCGCCATGATTGGCCACGACGGCACGCGCGCAGGCCAGAAGGTTGCGCGCGCGGGCATAGTAGCCAAGCCCGGCCCAGGCGGCCATCACCGTAGCATCGGGGGCGGCGGCAAGGGCGGTAACGGTGGGCCAGGCATCAGTGAAGCGGTGAAAATAGCTGCGCACGCTGACTACGGTGGTTTGTTGCAGCATCACCTCGGACAGCCAGACGCGGTAAGGGTCGGGGCGCTTGCCCGCCGCACGGTCCTGCGGCGAGACGCGCCACGGCAGGATACGGGCAGATTTGTCATACCACGCCAGAAGGGTCGCGGCGTGTTTGCCGTCACGCAATCTTTATGCCTCCTTGTCGCCCAATCCGCTGTCAATTTCCGTTCACCTGCCTAGAATAGCGTCACATAAAGGGAAAGACAGAATGCCGCCACGCCCGCCACAAAAGCCCAACCGCCGGATGCGCGGATTTGAACCAGCCTCGGGGCTGCTGCGCGACCGTATCCGCACCGTGGGTGAGGCGCGGGGCTTTGCGGTATCGCGGTTGTTGACGCATTGGGCCGAAGTGGTGGGTGAGGATCTGGCCGCACGCACAAGGCCGGTAAAGGTAGGCTACGGCAAGGGCGGTTTTGGCGCGACGCTGACGCTTTTGACCATGGGGGCCAGCGCGCCGATGGTGCAGATGGAACTGCCGAAGATCCGCGAAAAGGTGAACGCCTGCTACGGTTATAATGCAATCTCCAAGGTGCTGATCACGCAGACCGCGCCGATGGGCTTTGCCGAGGGGCAGGCAGGCTTTGGCCCGGCCCCCAAAGCCCCCCCCAAACAGACCGACCCGGCGATAAGGCAGCGGGCCGAAGAAACCGCGCAGGTGGTGCAGGATGGTGGGCTGCGGGCCGCGCTTGAACTATTGGCGCAAAACGTTCTATCCCGGAGCGCAAACCGGGCCGTGACCAAGAAAGGCTGAGTAATGACGAAAACTACCTATGTATTGGGGGCGCTGGCCTCGGTTGCAGTGCTGGCGGCGGGCGGGCTTTGGCTGGCGCGCAGTGCTGGCCTCGAGGCGCTGTCAATCGCCGCACTGGCGGAAACTGCCGATGATGCCACGATCCTGCCGGACGTGGTGATGGGGCAGGAAGACGCGCCGGTAACGGTGATTGAATACGCCTCTTATACCTGCCCGCATTGTGCCGTTTGGCACAAGGAAGTGCTGCCACCGCTAAAGGCCGATTATATTGATACGGGCAAGGTGAAATTCATTCACCGCGAGGTGTATTTTGACCGCTATGGGCTGATGGCCGGCACGGTGGCAAGCTGCGGCGGCGTGCCGAAATACTATGCGATTTCAGGGATGATCTATGACACGCAGTCCGATTGGATCGGTGATGGCAAAGAGGCCACGATCGGCGCGAACCTGCGCAAGATCGGGCTGAAGGCCGGGCTGAGCGCCGAGGCCGTCAACGCCTGTCTCAGCGATAATGACCGCGCGCAGGCGATGGTCGCCACCTTCCAAAAACACGCTACCGATGATGCGATCGATTCGACGCCGACCATTCTGGTGAACGGCGAAAAATATCCCAATATGTCCTATGCCGACCTGAAGGCAATCATCGACGCGAAACTGGCGGAGTAGACATGACACCATTGGCAGGGCTGAAAGTTGTCGAGTTGGCGCGAATTCTGGCGGGCCCCTGGGCGGGCCAGATCCTGGCCGATCTGGGGGCGGATGTTGTTAAGGTAGAGGCCCCCGAGGGCGATGATACCCGCCGCTGGGGGCCGCCGTTCCTGACCCGCGACGGCGAAGAAACAGCCGCCTATTTTCACGCGACAAACCGGGGAAAACGGTCGGTTCTGGCCGATTTTCGCACCCCCGAGGGGCAGCAGTTCGTGCGCGCGCTGGTGGCGGACGTCGATATTCTGATCGAGAATTTCAAGGTCGGCGGGTTGGCAAAATACGGGCTGGATTACGCCAGCCTGCGTGCGGTGAACCCACGGCTGATCTATTGTTCGGTCACCGGCTTTGGGCAGGACGGGCCCTATGCGCACCGGGCGGGCTATGACTACATCATTCAGGGTATGTCCGGTCTGATGAGCGTGACGGGCGAACCCGATGGCCAGCCGCAAAAGGTGGGCGTGGCGGTGACCGACGTGTTCACCGGGATCTATGCGTCAACCGCGATTCTGGCCGCCGTGCATCAACGCGCCACCACCGGCGAAGGCCAGCACATCGACATGGCACTGCTGGATGTGGCGACCAGCGTGATGGCCAATCAGGCGATGAACTATCTGGCAACCGGCGTGTCGCCCAGGCGGATGGGTAACGCGCACCCCAACCTTGTGCCCTACGCAGTTTTCCCCTGCTCGGACGGGTTTGTCATTCTGGCCACGGGAAATGATGCGCAGTACCGCAAGCTGTGCGGAATTCTGGGTCTTGAGGGCATTGCCGAGGTCGATGATTACCGCACCAACGCCGACCGTATCCGCAACCGCGAGGCGCTGACCGCGACGATTTCGAATGTGACGAAAGGTTGGGGGCGCGACGCGCTTTTGGCGGCGTGCGAGGGGGTCGGCGTGCCCGCTGGCCCGATCAACGAAATGGCCGATGTCTTTGCCGATCCGCAGGTCGTGGCGCGCAAGATGCAGATCGCACCCGAGGGTGTGCCGGGGGTGCGGATTCCGGTGACGTTCTCGGCGGCAGATCTGGCGCTGGACCGGCCTTCGCCACGTCTGGGGGAACATGACGCCGAGGTTCGTGCGGCGCTGAAACGCTAGGCGGCAATCGCCCCGGGATCACAGATCGAACAATTCGGTCGTGCGACGGCCCGCCATCAGGCGGGCCGTTTGCGTGTCAACCCCAACCTTTTATGTGCTGGATCGGGCCATATTGCTGGCCAGATTTCCATCAGATGTCTTGAACGCGACGCTAGGTATGTCGTATTTGTTCCTTGCTTATCGGTCATCATTGATCTACGACATCCCAATGTCGTTTTCTGACAAATTGGATTGGCGCACCGGTCCAGGCCGTAATGCTGCGCTGACGTATCGAGGCACCTTGGAAATAGGTCACGCGCCATCTTTGGCGCGCATGCCTCGTGCCATCAACTTACAACTTTCCGACAGGAGTAACCAAATGAAGGCCAATCTTGCCAAATTTCTACTGACCGCATCGCTTGCCACCCTTGCCGCCCCGGCACTGGCCGAGGATTGCGGCAAGGTCTCAATTGCCGAAATGAACTGGGCATCCGGCGGGGTCGCCGCGTGGATCGACAAGATCATTCTGGAAGAGGGCTACGGCTGCGATGTGACCCTTGTGACGGGCGATACCATGCCCACCTTTACCTCGATGAATGAAAAGGGCGAACCCGACCTTGCCCCGGAACTGTGGGTCAACGCGGTGAAAAACGCGCTTGATGAAGCGGTGGCAGAAGGTCGTCTGGTCATTGCCGCGAACATCCTGACGGATGGCGGGGTCGAGGGCTGGTGGGTTCCGAAATACATCGTCGACGAATACCCCGACATCACGACCGTAGAAGCCGCGCTGAACCATCCTGAGCTGTTCCCCGCGCCAGAGCATCCTGACATGGGTGCTGTGCACAACTGCCCGTCGGGCTGGAACTGCCAGCTATCGACGACCAACCTGTTTGAGGCCACAAAGGCCGCAGAGAAGGGGTTTGATCTGATTGATACCGGTTCCGCCGCGGGTCTCGATGGGTCGCTTGCCAATGCGTATGAACGCAAGCAGGGCTGGCTGGGTTACTACTGGGCGCCGACGGCCTTGCTGGGCAAGTATGAGATGGTCGCGCTGGATTGGGGTGTTCCCAACGACAAGGAATATTGGGACGCCTGCACCACGCTGGCAGAGTGCGTTGACCCCAAGGTGAACGCCTATCCGGTGGCCGATGTCTATACCGTGGTGACCAAATCCTTTGCGCAAAAGGCCGGCGTCGCCATGGACTATGTCAAGGCACGCGAGTGGGACAACCAGACCGTTGGCAAGATTCTGGCCTGGAAAGAGGATAATCAGGGCAGCAACGAAGACACGGCCTATTACTTCCTCGAAAACTACAAGGACCTGTGGTCGGCCTGGGTTTCGCCCGAGGTTGCCGAAAAGGTTGAAGCGGCTCTTTAAGCCTGATCACGGTTTTGGGGTGCGCCGGGGCCAAGGCCTTGGCGCGCCTTTTTTGATTTCCCGACGGAAGGAAAAAACATGGCAGCAAGTTGCTGGGGTCTGCCCCAACTTCTGTGCGAATTCCCCTCTTTGCCCAATAAGTCGCTGCGCGTGATGCGCAAAGGCATTGACGAGGGCTTTCGCGATATTGTTCGCACCTATTCAGATGCAATCGACGCCGCAACGGCACCGTTGCAGATATTTCTGAACATGCTGGAAGATGCGTTCACCAAGGCGCCCTGGCTGCTGGTTCTGGTTTTGCTGGTGGCGGTGGTCTGGTTTGGCTCGCGTAGCTGGAAAACGGTTGTTGGCACGGTCATTGCAATGCTGTTGATCGGCGTGTTCGGGCTGTGGACCGACACGATGACGACGCTGGCGATGGTGACGGTTGCAACGTTTGTGGCAATCCTGATCGGTTTGCCGCTGGGTATTCTTATGGCGCGCTCTGACAGGTTTCAGTCGTTTCTGTCGCCCCTGCTTGACGTGATGCAGACCCTGCCATCCTTTGTCTATCTGATCCCGGTTGTGGTGATCTTTGGCATTGGCAAGGTGCCGGGGCTGATTGCCGTTGTGATCTATGCGGTGCCGCCGATGATCCGGCTGACCAATCTGGGTATTCGGCTTGTCGACCGCGATGTGATCGAGGCGGCCGACGCCTATGGGGCCAGCCCCCGGCAAAAGCTGTGGGGGGTGCAGTTGCCGCTATCGCTGCCCACGATCATGACCGGCGTGAACCAAACCATCATGATGTCGCTTTCGATGGTTGTCGTCGCCTCGATGGTGGGCGTGGGCGGGCTGGGCAAGAATGTGCTGCAAGCCATTACCAACCAGTATTTCACCGTTGGGTTCCTGAACGGTTTTGCGCTGGTCGCCATCGCCATCATCTTTGACCGCACCAGCCAGGCCTTTGGCAACCGGATTCAGAAACATCAGGGGGCAGGCCATGACTGATATCAATGACACGCAACGTTCAGGGATCGAAATCCGAAATCTTTACAAGATCTTCGGCCCCACGCCTGAACGCTACATCGACGCCGTCAAGGCGGGGATGACAAAGGAAGAACTGAACGACAAACACAACCATGTTCTGGGCCTGCGCGATATCTCGCTTAGCCTGCCGCCGGGCAAAATCTCGGTTATCATGGGGTTGTCGGGGTCGGGTAAATCGACGCTGATCCGCCACATCAACGGGTTGATCGCGCCAACGGCGGGTGAAATCCTCTATGGTGGGCAGGATGTGGTCACCATGGGTACGCAGGAATTGCGCGCCTTCCGCCGGGCCACAACCGCGATGGTGTTCCAGAAGTTCGGGCTATTGCCGCACCGCACCGTGTTGGAAAATACCTGCTATGGGTTGGATGTTCAGGGCCTGCCACGGTCCAAGGTGGAACCGATTGCCCGCAAATGGATTGACCGGGTCGGCCTGTCGGGGTTTGAGGACAACTATCCCGCGCAGCTATCGGGCGGCATGCAGCAGCGCGTGGGGCTTGCACGCGCGTTGGCCAATGACGTTGACATCCTGCTGATGGATGAGGCGTTTTCGGCGCTGGATCCGCTGATCCGTATGGATATGCAAAAGGTCTTGCTGGAGCTTCAGGACGAGCTTCAAAAAACTGTCGTATTCATTACCCACGACCTTGATGAGGCGTTGCGTCTGGGCGACACGATTGCGCTTTTGCGTGATGGCGGGCTTGAGCAGGTCGGTTCGGGGCAAGACATCGTGCTGCGCCCGGCCAATGACTATATCGCTGAATTCGTGCGCGAGGTGAACCGCGGGCGGGTCATTCGGGCTGACCGGATCGCGCGCCCCTTGGCCGAAGGCGAAGCGCCGCCTGCCTTCAAGGTCGAAGGCAGCAAGGTGCTGGAGCGCGTCGCGCGCGAAATGGTCGCCGCGGGCGTTGAAAACGCAACGGTGACAGACCGCAAGGGCGTGGATATCGGCGTTATCGAGTCGGCCGCGATCCTGTCCGCGATTGTCACCCCCACCGAATTGGCTTCGTAAGAAAAGGGTGCAGCCTGTGTGAAAATTCGCCGGATTTACGGCAAACGTTCACCTTTAGCGCGGGCTGCCCCGCCCCCCGAACCGCTGGCCCAATACCCCAGCCCTTTGCGTTTCGTGTTGCACATTTTCATTGACCTGCGCGCACCTTCAATAGGCGCGCGGAGACGGCCATACTCAAAGCCTTGTTGTTATGGTATAATGATGTGTATTGCAGAGGGGTTTTTACCATGCGCATCTTACTCATCCTTACGGCCGCTCTTCTGTCCGGCCTGCCTGAACCCGGCCTGACTCAGGCTTCTTGCAGCGGCACGACCTCCATGGACGCTACCGACTGCGCATCCGCGCGATGGCAGCGCGCTGATGCTGAACTGAATCAACTGTGGGGCCAACTCAAACCTCGGGCCGATGCCGGTGGCACGGGCTCTGCCTTATTGGCCCAGCAGCGCCAATGGCTCAAGCGGCGCGATGCGACATGCGAACAGGAGCTCGGGTATGGTGGTAGCCTCGACCAGGCGATCTATTACGACTGCATGAAGGATCTGACCCTTCAGAGGAATGCCGAGTTCCACGCCATGCTGCGCTGAAGGCGCGCCATCCGGATCATGCTGACGCGGCCGAGGATACTGCCCCAGATGGCCGAAAGCCCGGCGATCGGGTCGCATTCAGGGCACACTCGAAGATTTCTTCGGCAGCATTGCGCCTGTGAGACTTCACCGCTGCAGCGACCTTGCCCTAATCTTGCACCACGAAATGCATGGGGCTAGCCCAATACCGTGGCTCTTTATTGCCCAAACCCCGGCAGGCGGCGCGCCAGAAGCTCTGTCGCAAAGTCGCGGTCCTTATCGGCCAGCGCCATGACCTGCCCCCAATCGCGAGTGGTTTCGGTGCCGATTTTTGTGGTCGCATCTATGCCCAGCTTGCCCGCCAGCCCTTCGATGGGCGAGGCAAAATCAAGGTAATCCATTGGCGTGCGGTCCAGCACCATCACGTCGCGCGCGGGGTCCATCCGCGTGGCCAGCGCCCAGGCAATATCATCCCAGTTGCGGGGGTCGATATCGTCATCCACAACCACCACCATCTTGGTATAGCTGAACTGCGCCAGCATTCCCCACAGCGCCATCATCACGCGGCGCGCCTGTCCGGGGTAGCGCTTGTTGATGCTGACCACTGCGATGCGGTAGGAACATCCCGCCGGTGGCAGCCACATGTCGCGCACCTCGGGGATCTGCTGGCGGATTACCGGCAGCGCGAGATCATTGAACACCTCACCGATGATCGAGGGTTCATCAGGGGGACGCCCAGTGTAGGTGGACAGATAGATCGGGTCGCGCCGGTGGGTGATGGCGCTGATCCGCATCACGGGGAACGGCTCGACCGCGTTGTAATAGCCGGTGTGGTCGCCAAACGGGCCTTCGGGGGCGGTGTCGTTGGGGTGAACCCAACCTTCGATTATCATTTCAGCATCGGCCGGGATCATCAGGGGCACCGTGCGCGCCGGGGCCAGATGCGTGCGGGTGCCGCGCAAGACACCTGAAAAGGTCATCTCGGAAACGGTTTCGGGCAGCGGCAGGGCGGCGGCCAACAGGGTCGCGGGATCTGCCCCCAGCGCGATTGCCACGGGCATCGGCTCATTTGCCTGCGCCCAACTGCGGGCATGGGCAGCCCCCCCCCGATGTGCAAGCCAGCGCATGATAAGCCGGTCGCGCCCCAATACCTGGGCGCGGTAAACCCCCCAGTTATAGCGCGCGACCGCCTCAATGGTGCTGGTGTGCGGGCGGGTGATAACCACGGGCCAGGTAATCAGCGGGCCGCCATCGCCGGGCCAGGGGGTCTGTATCGGCAGTGCGGTCATGTCGACCGCTTCCCCCTCGGCCACGACCTCTTGCACGGGGCCATGTTTGGTGATGCGGGGCCGGGTCGACAGGGCCGCGCGCAGCATCGGCCAACGCGACAGCGCATCGCGCATCCCTTCAACGGGGGCAGGTGTGCGCAGCGCGGCCAAAAACTCGCCCAGTGCGGGCACTTCGTCCAGCGCCAGCCCAAGGCCGGCGGCCACACGCTCGGTCGTGCCGAAAAGATTGGTAATGACCGGCACCGTGCTTTTCCTGCCGTTTGCCAACATGGGGGCGTTAAAGCGCAGCACCGGCCCGCCCTGACGCAAGACCGCATCATGAACCGCCGTCATCTGATGCACCACGCTGACCGGATCGGCGATGGGCAATAGCTGGCCTTGGGCCCTCGTCCAGTCAAGAAAGGCGCGAAGCGTGGGAAAAGCGGGCAGGCTGCGCATGGGTCTCTCCGAAATGGCGGGCGGGGTTGGGTCTAGCAGGAGTTTGCGTCGCTGCGTTTGATATTGATCAAGTTGCCGCATTGGCATGTCGGTTAAGCCAAGTCATGGTGCCACAGCACCCTACCAGAACGGAGCCCGCCATGCCTGCCGATTCCGCACAACCCCTGCCGCGCCTGCCGCGTGTCATGGCCGGGATGATGCGTCCCTTGCCGCTGTTGCCGGTCAGTCTGATGCTGTCGTCGTTGTCGCGTAAACTGTCGCGCGATCATCCGGGTATGTTTCGCCGTTTGGGTGAACATGGCGAAAAGCGGTTTGTGCTGGACCCGACAGATTTGCCGCTGGTGCTGCTGATGGATCTGCGCGGGGGGGTGCCAAAGGTGACCGCACATCGCCGCACGCCCGAGGCAGACACCCGGATTGCGGGGCCGTTATCGGCGTTTTTGGGGATGATACACGGCGCTTATGATGGCGATGCGCTGTTCTTTTCGCGCGATCTGGTGGTTGAGGGAGATACCGGCGCGGCCCTTGCCCTGCGCAACGCGATTGATGACGCCGAACTGGATTTGGCGACAGAGATTTCGGCGCTGGTCGGGCCGTTGAAGGCACCGTTGAAGGCGGCGCTGGGGCTGGCGGAAACGCGCACCGGGTTGGTGCTGCACCGGGTTGATGCGCTGCAAGGAGGTTGGTAATGGTGATGGAACTGGTCTGCCCGGCGGGTACGCCCTCGGCGCTGCGCGCGGCGGTTGATGCAGGCGCGCATGCGGTTTATTGCGGCTTTGCTGATGAAAGCAACGCGCGCAACTTTCCGGGGCTGAACTTTTCACCCGAAGAAATGACCGAGGGTATTGCCTATGCCCATGCGCGCGGCGCCAAGGTGCTGGTCGCGATCAACACCTTTCCGCGGGCGGGCGCCGAACCGCTGTGGCACCGCGCGGTGGCCAACGCCGAGGCTGCTGGTGCCGATGCGGTGATCTTGGCCGATGTCGGATTGTTGGCCCATGCCGCTGAACACCACCCCGGTTTGCGCCGCCACCTGTCGGTGCAGGCCGCCGCCGCCAACCCGGATGCGATCAACCTTTATGCGCAGGCGTTTGACGTGAAACGCGTGGTGCTACCTCGCGTTCTGACGGTGCAAGAGATTGCCGCGATCAACCGCGAGATTGACGTCGAAACCGAGGTTTTCGTGTTTGGCGGGCTTTGCGTGATGGCCGAGGGGCGCTGTTCGCTGTCATCCTATGCCACCGGAAAATCGCCGAACATGAACGGGGTGTGTTCACCCGCAAGCCATGTTGTCTATGCCGAAGAGGGGCAGGAACTGGCCGCGCGGTTGGGTGGGTTTACGATCCACCGCACGAAGAAAGACCAGCCCGCGCCTTACCCGACGCTGTGCAAAGGGTGCTTCAACAGCGAAGATCAGACCGGCCATATCTTTGAGGATCCGGTCAGCCTTGATGCGTCGCGCCTGATCCCGGCGCTGTCGCAGGCGGGTGTCACCGCGCTGAAAATCGAAGGGCGCCAGCGGTCGCGCGCCTATGTGGCCGAGGTGGTGCGCAACTTCCGCGCCGCGGTTGAGGCCGTGGCAGAGGGCCGCCCCGTGGCCGAGGGCACGCTTGCCCGCCTGTCCGAAGGCCAAGCCGCCACCACCGGCGCCTATGCCAAGACCTGGAGATGACTATGGACCTGACTGTTGGCCCCAACCAGTTTTTCTGGGAGGCCCCCGTTTGGGCCGCCTTCTACCAATCGCTTGCCCGCACGCCGGTGGCCCGCGTGGTTCTGGGCGAGCTTGTCTGCTCTAAACGTCTGCCCTATTTCCAGCAGGAAATTCCCGGCGCTGTCGAGGTGCTTCAGGCGGCGGGCAAAGAGGTGGCGTTGACCTCGCTGGCGCTGATCACACTGAAGCGCGAACGCAAGCTGACCGCCGATCTGATGGCGATGGGTCTGCCGGTCGAGGTGAACGATCTGTCGGCGCTGGTGCATGTTCCGCAAGGCACGCTGTTTTGGGTGGGGCCGCTGATCAACGTCTATAACGAAGGCACGTTGCGCTGGTTGGCGCGACGGGGCGCCACGCGGGTCTGTCTGCCGCCCGAATTGCCGCTGGCTTCGGTTGCCGCGCTGGCGGCCGAGGGCGCGCAACTGGGCGTGGCGATCGAGGTTTGGGGCCATGGTCGCGTGCCTTTGGCGATTGCGGGGCGTTGCTACCATGCGCGGTTGCATGACCGCGCCAAGGACAACTGCCAGTTCGTATGCGGCGAAGACCCGGACGGCCGCGAGGTTGAAACGCTGGATGGTCAGCCATTTTTGGCGGTGAACGGGGTGCAAACGCTCTCGGGAAGCACCGCGAGCATGGCCCATCAGGTTGAGGCGTTGAACGGCGCGGGGGTAACATCGCTTCGCCTGTCGCCCCAGACCGGTGATTTTGAGGCGCTGTGCCGCGCCTGGACGGCGCGCCTTGCCGGGCAGATGGAGGCCGGGGAACTGGCCGCGCTCAGCGCTGGCATGGCCCCCGGCGGGCGTTTGTCAGACGGGTTTTTGACGGGCGATGCGGGGGCTGCCTGGTCGGGCGGGGCATAAGCCCCGTCACCGATTGATGGGCGCGGTCCGGGTGTCGTTACTTGACCCCAACATCGCCGCGCCATCGCCCGCATGGTTGCACATTTCGGACAGATTTTCCCGTGAAAGTAGTTTCAATGGGTCAAAACGGCCCGAACCACGAGGAGAAATCCATGTCGCTTGCAGTTGCCTTTTTCAAGCGTTTGGGCCTGTCTGGCCGTGCACGGGATGATATTTTTGAAATGCGGCTGACGACACTTGCAGAGTGCCAAAAGCAAATGTCACCACGCCGCCGCCCGTCACCTTTCAGGTTTTCATCGCGGCATCCGGTCTGATCCTGTTTGGCCGGGCCGGGCCGGGCCGGGTCGGGCCGGGCTGAGATCAGAAATTGACCTCGACGCCGGGCAGGCGCAATTCGCGGATCAGGTCGCGTAGTTCCTGCCGGGCGGCCACGTTCGATATGTTCATCCCCTCAACGCCGACATCACGCATGTCAAGCAGCGTCAGCCCCCGTGGAAACAGCTCGCGAAAGATGACCCGTTCAGAAAAGCCGGGGCTGACGCGAAAACCGATCCGCTTGGAAAGCTGCGTCAGCGCGTCGCCCACCTTCTTTTTGTTGTGCATCTGCTGCGACCCCAGGCGGTTGCGCAGCACGATCCAGTCGATTGGCTTCAGCCCGGCCCGCGCGCGCAACTGCCGCGCCGCCCAGACCATCTCCGAATAGATCGACGGCCCGATGACGCGGCTGGTTTCCGGGTCGACCCGCGCCAACAGATCAAAATCAATGAAGCTGTCGTTCAGTGGTGTGATCAGCGTATCAGCCAGTGAATGAGCAACCTGAGACAGGCGGGTATGGCTGCCGGGGCAGTCGATCAGGATAAAGTCGCATTCGCTTTCCATCGCGGCAACAGCGGTCGACAGGCGATGGTCAAAGGGGTTTTCACCGGGGGCCAGTTCGGCGGTGTCGGCCTCGGGCAGTTCGCGGTAATCGGGGGTCGGCAGGTCCAGACCCTCACGCGCAAGAAAGGCCAGACGGTTTTCAACATACCGGCCAAAGCTGCGTTGACGCAGGTCCAGGTCCAGTGCGCCGACCTTTTTTCCCATCCGTGCAAGGGCGGTTGCCACATGCATGCAGGTGGTGGATTTGCCTGATCCGCCCTTTTCGTTGCCGACAACGATGATATGCGCCACGTTCGACCTCTGCTCAGACTTGAAATATGCACTGGCTCCAGTGCGCGTTGACTATAGGGGGATGCGGCTACCCTTTGAAAGTGCCGCACGCAAGCGCGCTGTTGTTTTTTGAACAATCGGGGCGATTGGGGCACAGAAAAGTGCGAAATATCTGTTCGAAAATGAAAAGGGCGCACCCAAAGGCACGCCCCCATCACGCGATACGGTCGGATCAGAAACCCAGACCGGCGTATTTGTTCTTGAACTTCGACACACGGCCGCCGGTGTCCATCAGACGACCACTGCCGCCGGTCCAGGCCGGATGCGCCAGCGGGTCAATATCAAGCGACATCTGATCGCCTTCGTTGCCCCAGGTCGACCGGACCTGAAACACGGTGCCATCGGTCATTTTGACGTTGATCATGTGGTAATCGGGGTGAATTTCTTTTCTCATCGTCCCGCTCCTCAGGCTTCGGCTTTGGATTTTTTGGGCTTGTAGTTCGTGACTTCGGCGATACGGGCCGATTTGCCGCGACGATCACGCAGGTAATAAAGCTTGGCGCGACGCACGCGACCGCGGCGGACCACTTCGATCGAATCGATATTGGTTGAATACAGCGGGAATACCCGTTCCACGCCTTCGCCAAACGAGATTTTGCGAACGGTGAACGAGGCAGCAATGGTTGCGCCGCCATTACGGGCGATGCAGACGCCTTCGTAGTTCTGCACGCGCGAACGGGTGCCTTCGGTCACTTTGTAGCCAACACGGATGGTGTCGCCGGCCTTGAAATCCGGAATGGTCTTGCCAAGCGCAGCGATCTGCTCGGCTTCGATTTGTGCGATCAGGTTCA
>NZ_JBLJBV010000058.1:0-8058 GCF_047638075.1 Phaeovulum sp. | reverse complement strand
ACGAACGGGTAGGTCAGATAGGCGTGAACCCGGCTGACCTGCAACAGCGACAGGAATACAGGATAGGGCACGCGCCCCAGAAAATGCACGCGCGACAGATCAAGCTGACCGCCGACCTCATCAAGGTAGCGCTGCTTCCAGCTTTGCCCGTCTTTCGGGGCGGGGCCATAGCTTTGCCCCTCATCCCCGATCAGCACGACATGCGCGTTTGGCCGCGCGGCCAGCACCGCAGGCAACGCCCGCATGAAGCTGTGAAAGCCGCGGTAGGGTTCAAGACTGCGGCTGACAAAGCTGATCACCTCGTCCCCCGGCTTGAACACATGGTCCGTGCCGGGAATTTTCAACCGCGCCTTGGGGTTGGGGCGCACGGTTTGGGTATCTATCCCGTCGTGGATCACAGTGATCTTGCGGCGCAGATCGGGCGGAAAGGTATCGGCCTGAAACCGCGTCGGTGACAGCCCCGCGTCGGCCTGCACCATGGCTTGCACCAGATGCGCCGCCCGCGCCACGGTTGACACCTGCGCGCCAATGCCGGGGCGGGCGAACTCGGGGTCGAAACCGGCATCAAGCCCGGTCGTTTGATACATCAGCTCCGCATAAATCAAAAGCCGCGCCTCGGGCCATATCTCGCGCAGAAACAGCGTCTCGCCCCAGCCGGAATGGCCAAGGATCACATCGGGAATATAGCCGAGCCTGTCGCGCATCTGCCGGGCGGCCAGCGCCGCCTTGGCACCGCGTTCGGCGGCATCGGCGTAAATCTGGGTCAGGGATGACGACAGGGTCACGGCGGCAGGCCTGCGGTATTTCATCACCCGTATGGGCGACGGGCGCATGTTTGTTTCAGCCGTCAGCGCCATGACATCATGCCCACGCGCCCGAAGCGCCGGCGCCAGATGCGGAAACTGACCCGGAAAATTCTGATGCACGAACAGAATTTTCACGACGTCACTTCCCCAGTGCGGCAGCCATCAGGGCGCGGGTGTATTCGGTTTGCGGCGCGTCAAACACCGCACTTGCGGCGCCCGCCTCGACGATATCGCCGGATTTCATCACCATCACCTGATGCGCCATCGCGCGCACCACGCGCAGATCATGGCTGATGAACAGATAGGCCAGCCCGTGTTTGCGCTGAAGTTCGCGCAGCAGATCCACGATCTGCACCTGCACCGTCATATCCAGCGCCGAGGTCGGCTCATCCAGCACCACCACCTTGGGGCGCAGGATCATCGCGCGCGCAATCGCAATGCGCTGACGCTGGCCACCCGAAAATTCATGCGGGTAGCGCGCCATCGACGCGGGGTCGAGCCCGACCTCCACCATGATTTCGGTCACCATGTCGCGGCGGTTGCGGCCCGGTTCCACCCCATGCACGGTCAACCCTTCGGCAATGATCTGCTCAACCGTCATCCGGGGTGAAAGACTGCCGAACGGGTCTTGAAACACGATCTGCATATCCCGGCGCAGGGCGCGCAATTCGCGCGGCGACCAGCGCGAAATATCCTGCCCCGCGTAAACGATCGCCCCTTCGGACCCGATCAGCCGCATGATCGCCAGCGCCAGCGTGGTTTTACCGGACCCGGATTCGCCCACGATCCCCAGCGTTTCCCCCGCGCGCAGCGAAATCGTCGCGTCATTGACCGCCTTCACATGGCCGACGGTCTTGCGCAACAGGCCACGCTGGATCGGGAACCAGACGCGCAGATGCGCGGTGCTGACCAGTTCCTGCGCCCCTTCGGGCACCGGCCCCGCCTGCCCCTTCGGTTCTGCGGCCAGCAGCTTTTTGGTATAGGGATGCTGCGGATTGGCAAAGATTTCCTCGACCCGGCCTTGCTCGACAATCTCGCCGCCCTGCATCACGCAGACCCGATCCGCGATGCGGCGCACGATGCCAAGGTCGTGGCTGATGAACAAAAGGCTCATCCCCTCGGCGCGCTTCAGATCGGCCAGCAGATCAAGTATCTGCGCCTGAATCGTCACATCTAGCGCGGTTGTCGGCTCATCCGCGATCAACAACTCGGGGCCGTTCGCCAGCGCCATCGCGATCATCACCCGCTGCCGCTGCCCCCCCGAAAGCTGGTGGGGATAGTCGTCAAGGCGGCGTTCGGGGTTATCAATGCCGACCTTCTCCAACAGCTCAACCACCCGCGCCCGCGCGGCCGCACCATGTATCCCCTGATGCAGCGCAAGGCTTTCGGCCAGTTGCCGCTCCAGCGTGTGCAAAGGGTTGAGGCTGGTCATCGGCTCTTGGAAAATGAAGCTGATGTCGTTGCCGCGCACCTTGCGCAACATCGGCTCATCCGCGCCGACCATCTCTTGCCCCAGATACCGGATCGAGCCCGAAATCTCGGCGCTGCCCCCCAAAAGCGCCACGGTGGCCAGTGCGGTGACAGATTTTCCCGACCCGCTTTCCCCGACCAGCGCCACCGTTTCACCCTTTTCCACGGTGAAACTGACGCCCCGCACCGCCCGTATGGTGCGCCCGTCCTGACGGAAATTCACCGCCAGATTTTCAACGTTCAAAACAGTGCTCATTTGAACGTCTTTCTGGGGTCAAAGGCGTCGCGGACACCCTCAAAGATGAAAACCAGCAGCGACAGCATCGCCGCAAAGGTGAAAAACGCCGAAAACGCCAGCCAGGGCGCTTGCAGGTTCTGCTTGGCCTGCAACGCCAATTCGCCCAGCGACGGCGCCGATGAGGGCAGCCCGTAGCCCAGATAGTCAAGCGAGGCCAGCGCCGCGATGGTGCCGGTCACCGCAAACGGCAGCAGCGTCAGCGTGGCCACCATCGCATTCGGCAGAATATGGCGGAACATGATCACCCGGTCCGAAACCCCCAGCGCCCGCGCCGCGCGGACATATTCAAAGTTGCGCGCCCGCAGGAATTCGGCGCGCACCACCCCCACCAGCGCGGGCCAGCCAAACAGGATCGACACCCCCACCAGCAGCCAAAAACTGCGCCCCAGAATCGCAAACAGGATGATGATGACGTAAAGCGACGGGGTAGAGCCCCAGATCTCCAGCACGCGCTGAAAGATCAGATCGGTCCGGCCGCCGAAATAGCCCTGAATCGCGCCGGCGGTAATGCCGATCACGCTGGCCGACGTGGTCACGATCAGCGTGAACAGGATCGAGGTCCGAAAGCCGTAAATCACCCGCGCCGCCACATCGCGGGCGGTGTCATCGGTGCCCAGAATATGGCGCGCATCGGGGGCCGAGGGCGCTGTGCCGACATTGTTGATCGTGCGGTAGTGGTAGGGGATCGGCGGCCAGATCATCCAGCCCCGCTCGATCGGCTCACCGGAAACGGTGCCGCCTTTGGCCTCTTTGATCACCGCCTCGGGGTCGTCCCAACACTCCTGACGCCCGCCGGTGCGGATCAGGCATTGCACAGCCTCGTCCCGGTAAATCGCTTCGGTGCGAAAATCGCCGCCAAAGGCGGTTTCGGGGTAAAAGCGGTAGGCGGGAAAGAACAGATCGCCGCGGTAGCTGACAATGATCGGTTTGTCATTGGCCAGCATCTCGGCAAACAGCGACATCGTGAACAGCAGCAAAAACACCCACAGCGACCAGAACGCCCGCCGGTTGGTCTTGAAATTGCGCCAGCGGCGCGCGTTCAGCGGCGAAAGCGCCATCAGCCTGCCCTCCGCTCAAAATCAATCCGCGGATCGACAAAGACATACATCATGTCCGACAGAATCCCGACCACCAGCCCCATCAGCCCAAAGACGTAAAGCGTGCCGAAGATGACCGGATAATCGCGCGCGACCGTGGCCTCAAACCCCAGCCGCCCCAGGCCGTCCAGCGAAAAGATCGTCTCGATGATGATCGAGGCGCCAAAGAACACGCCCAGAAACAGGCTGGGAAACCCGGCAATCACAATCAGCATCGCGTTGCGAAAGACATGACCATATAGCACCGCGCGTTCCGACAGGCCCTTGGCGCGGGCGGTCATCACGTATTGCTTGTTGACCTCATCCAGAAACGAGTTCTTGGTCAAAAGCGTCAGCGTGGCGAAACTGGCAATCGTCGAGGCAACCACCGGCAGCGTGATATGCCACAGGTAGTCCAGCGCCTTGCCCCATAGCGTCAGATCGGACCAGTTTTCACTGGTCAACCCGCGCAGCGGAAACACCTTCCAATATGACCCGCCCGCAAACAGCACCATCAGCAGAACCGCAAACAAAAACCCCGGTATCGCATAGCCGACGATAATCACCCCAGAGGTCCAGGTATCGAACGCCGTCCCGTCCTTGACCGCCTTACGAATGCCCAACGGGATCGAGATGAGATAGGCCAGAAGCGTCGACCAAAGCCCCAGCGTGATCGACACCGGCATTTTTTCAAGCACCAGATCAATCACCCCGGTCGAGCGGAAAAAGCTTTGGCCAAAGTCAAAGCGCAGGTAGTTCCCCATCATGATGAAGAACCGCTCGGCTGCGGGGATCGGTTCCTTGCCGCAGCCGGGGGTTTTCAGGCTGACGGGGCCGGTCGTGCCCTCGGGGCAGGTGATGCGGGCAAAGCCCATCTGCACCTCAAGCGCATCCAGCATTTCCGGCGGCAATCCACGCGCACCCATATAGCGGTCTTCGCTGACCCCGCCACCGCCCTGCGCGCCCGCGTCACCACCGCCCGAGATGTTGCGAAACACGTCGGTTTCGCCCTCCATCTGCGCGATGATCTGTTCAATCGGCCCGCCGGGCACAAACTGCGTCAGCGTGAAGTTCACGATCATGATCCCGATCAACGTGGGGATGATCAGAAGCATTCGCCTGAGGATATAGGCGCCCATATACGGCTTTCCTGCTCTTTTTGGCCCGGGATCAGAACGCGCCCGCGGCTTTCAGTTTTTCTGCCTTTTCGGCGTTATACCACCAGAAATCCAACTGGCCCAGCGCATAGGGGGGCAGCTTTTCGGGGTGTTCATACATGTCATAATAGGCGATCGTAAAGCTGGGCTTATACCACTGCGGCACCCAGAATTTCAGCGCCCGCAACACCCGGTCCAGCGCGTGAACAGCCACGGTCATCTCGGCGCGGGTCTTGGCACCCTCAACCTTGCTGATCAGCGCATCCACCGCCGGATCGGCCAGCCCCATCGCGTTGAACGTGTCATTCACCGACCCCGAGCCGAAATATTGCTGCAACCCCGAACCGGGAATGTATTCCTGCCCCAGTTGCGCGGTGATGATGTCAAAGTCATGGCTGCGCTGACGGTTGGTATATTGCGCGTCATCCACCCGGCTGTGCACCGCGTCCAGACCCAACTGCCGCAGGTTTTCGACATAGGGGTTCACCACACGGTCAAAGGTCTGGCTGTCGTTCAGGATCTCGACGCGCAGGGTTTCACCGCGCTCATTGCGGCGGATACCGTCATTGCCCACCGGCCAGCCCGCCTCGTCCAGAAGGGCTGCGGCCTTGCGCAGGTTATTGCGGTCCAACTGCCGCTGGCCCGACACCGGCGCAATCACCACCTCGTCGGTCAGCACACCCTTTGGCAGCTGCCCGGCTAGGGGTTCCAGCAGGGCGAGCTCGTCCGCGCCGGGGGTGCCGGTCGCCGCCAGTTCCGAATTGTCCCAAAACGAATTAGTGCGCGTGTAAAGCCCGTAAAACAGGGTTTCATTGGACCATTCAAAATTGAACATCAGGCCCAGCGCCTCTCGCACCCGGATATCTTGAAACCTGTCGCGGCGCAGGTTGATGGCGAATGCCTGCCCCGAGGCAATCGCCCCATTCGGCAATTCATCCTTGATCACCCAGCCCTTGGTCAGCGCCGGAAAGTCATAGCTCGTGGCCCAGATCAGCGAAGAGGCCTCATCGCGGAACGTGTAGGCCCCCGCCTTGAACCCCTCGAATGCCGCCTGATAATCGCCGAAATACTCGACCCGGATCTTGTCAAAGTTGTTGCGGCCCCGGTTGATCGGCAGATCCGCGCCCCAATAATCGGGGTTGCGCCGCCAGACCACGCGGCGCCCGCTGTCGGCGCTGTCAAAGACATAGGGGCCAGACCCCAGAAACGGCGTATCGCTGCTGTCTTCCAGATCACGGCCGGTGGCGATATATTCGGCCTTGGAAAATATCGGCAATCCGCCCGCCGCCTGAATCACGTCGCGGCGCGGATAGTTGGGGGTGAAGATGAATTTGATGTGGCGCGCATCAATCACCTCGGCGCTGGCGATCATCTGCACGATCACCCCGCGAAAACTGGACAGGCCCTTGTCGCGCAAGATCTCGTATGAAAAGAGCACATCATCGGCGGTAACGGCGCTCCCGTCCGAAAACTTCGCACCCTCGCGCAGGGTAAAGACCACCCAGTCGCGGCTTTCGGGGTATTCAAGGCTTTCGGCCAGCAGCCCGTAGGCCGCGCCAATTTCATCGGCAGTGCCCGCCAGCAAGGTTTCATGCACCCCAGACGACAGCGCCGCCGCGCGGCCCTTCAGCGTATAGGGGTTATAGCTGTCAAACCCGCCCATCGTCCAAACCGAGATTTCGCCGCCCTTCAGCGCATCGGGGTTGACGTAATCCAGATGCGTAAAATCCGGGCCATAGTGCAGATCACCAAAGGTTGAGATGCCGTGACTATGGATCAGCGCCTCTTCGGCGCGCCCCCCCACAGGAAGGATCAGCCCAACCGTCAGGGCCAGTATCGCCGCCCGTATCCCTGCAAAACCTTTTGTCATCGCCATCCGCTGCCTCCCTCGCGCACACAGGTGCGTCTTCAACCGCGCGTCTTTACCGGCTTAGCTAACGGGCCAAGCGGCCCGGCTTCAAGTTGCGATTGCGTGAAAAGGGCAAAATGCGAAAAGGCCGCGCCTTTTGGCACGGCCTTTCTTGCAGATTTCAGGCGGATCAGCCGTCCAGGCTTTCCAGATACGCAATCAGGTTGGCGCGGTCTTCGGGTTTCTTGAGGCCCGCGAAAGACATCTTGTTGCCCGGAATGTAATCTTTGGGTTTGGTCAGATAGGCGTCCAGAACCTCGGGCGTCCAATCGCCACCATGGCCCGACATCGCGTCGGAATATTTGAAGTCCTCAACCGAGGCAATCGGGCGCCCCACAACACCGTTCAGATGCGGGCCGGTGGCGTTCTTGCCATCAATCTTGTGGCAGGCCTTGCATTTGCCAAAAACCTTGGCACCCAGCTCTGCGTCACCAGCAGCGGCAACCACGGCATCACCCGCATCGGCGGTTGTGTCTGCAGCGGCGGTGTCTGCGGCCGTTTCTTCTGCAACCGTTTCCTCTGCGGCGGGTTCCTCTGCGGCGGGTTCCTCTTCGGCATCCGCCACCTGGGTTTCCGCTGAATCGGCAGCCGGAGCCTCGGCGATCACTTCGCCATGCTCAGTGGTGCCAATCGAATAAAGCGACGATGCCACCCAGTTCCCCAGTAGAAGAAACAAGGTCGCGCCCAAAATGGCGCCTACGGCTTTGGTAAGGTTCATCGTGTTGAACATGGCTCTTCCCTGATGTGGCTGTCCAGTTGGCGCATCTACCCGTTTCCATCAGTAGTTTTCAAGGCATAGTTACCCGGATTATGCGCTAATCGCGCCGCATCCGCTGCCAAAACCCCTCGATGTGTCGTAGATGCCGCGCTCGGCTGGCCTTGCGCCCTTGGCCGCACCTCTTGGCTTTAACTGGCCCCGGCCCCGGTATAGACACCCGTGCAGGGGCCCGATCCGGGGCGATACACGGGGATCAAGACTGATGAGCGCGCAGACCAAAGGACGCATCGCCTTTCAGGGCGAACTGGGGGCCTATTCGCATCAGGCCTGCCGCGAGGCACGCCCCGGCATGGAGGCCATCCCCTGCCGCACCTTTGAAGACACGATCGAGACCGTGCGTAAAGGCAAGGCCGATCTGGCGATGCTGCCGGTTGAAAATTCGACCTATGGCCGGGTGGCCGACATTCACCACCTACTGCCCGAAAGCGGGCTGCACATTATCGACGAAGCCTTTGTGCGGGTCCATATCAACCTGCTGGCGGTGCCCGGAACCCGGCTTGACGATATCGACGAAGCCATGAGTCATACGGTTTTGCTGGGCCAGTGTCGCGGCTTTTTACGCCA